>ONSK01000239.1 GCA_900320455.1 uncultured Erysipelotrichaceae bacterium
ATTACCCAAGAGGCTGAAGGGGGCGGTTTCGAAAACCGCTAGACGTGAAAGCGTGCGGGGGTTCAAATCCCTCATTCTCCGCCATCGGAGTAAAAATGCCCTTATTCAGGGCATTTTTTCATTACTGTGCCCCTATCGTGAGAAGATTGTGAGAAGACTCATCCAAAAGATGCATCATCTCTTCATCCCTTTTCTGGAGAAGATGTGTGTAGATTTTCAAAGTCATATTTACATCACTATGCCCGAGCCGTCTGGATACAGAGACTATGTTGATGCCATTATTGATAAGAATAGTTGCATGAGAATGCCGGAGATCATGAATCCTGATTTTCTTTACCCCACTCTTCACAATGGCTTTATTGAAGTGCTTCTGAATAGTTGTTTCTGCGAGTGGCTTTGTATTTCCGAAAATAAACCATTCTTCATTAAACCCATGTATCTCGAAATGGGAAATGCCTATGGCTCAGTGAAATAATCCATTATCCGGCAAGATACGCATCGGATACACTGCCGTGATCGATATCCACAATCACCGTATGCCAGCCGAACAGTTCGCCGGGTTCATAGAAGACTTCCGCTTCCTCATCGGAGATGATATGAATCGAAGGGATTCCAAGCAGTTTCATCAGCTCATCCAGGCTGATTTCCTCCTCTGCCCAATCTTCCGCGGTTTCCAGCAGACTCTCAGCGGCAGACGTGCGGATCGATTCATCCCACTGTTTTCTGTCACGGCAGATCTCTTCCAGCATTTTGAAGGAAGCTGTTCCATCTTCTGAAGCATCAATGGTAACCGATGCTTCGCCATTTGGCCACGCGATTTCGCCTTCATACTGGCGGTATGGTCTGTTCAGGGTAAAGGTGCCGTATTCGTTTGTGATTACAACAGGCTGTTTATACGCTTCGATGATTTCCGCAAAGCGGGAATCATTTTCTTTTTTCAGGATCCTGACCGCAAGATATCTGTTCTTGTCAGTTTTGTGTTTTCTTGCAAGAACGCTGTATGCGCAGAGTGTTTCCGGTTTGAATGAGGAACGTCTGTTTTCCTTTCCCATCCAGCTCAGATTCACATGTTCGTGATGGAGAACATCATTCTCATCAATGTACGCAAGACAGGTTACACCGATCCGCAGATAATCAAATATCACCGCTGCTCCGTAGGGTGTATGTTCAGCGAGGAAGATCATCTTCTTTTCTTCCGTTTCATAGCCGTTTTCAAACTGCAGGAGCGGATCAAGACGTTCATCTCTGACATTTTTCTCCAGCAGTTCTTCCAAGAGCCACGTCTCCGGAGACACCTCACTGATCTTTTTCTTTCTGCGGGCATGGATACGGCAGATCATGCCCTTCTTCAGATGGTGATCCGGTGAAACACCGAACAGCTTTTTTGTGACAGGCCATTCCAGAATGCAGGCTTTCGGAAATGTGATCACCTGATCCGAGCCGGCGAATACCTCCTGATCAAAACGCGCCTTTGCGCAGGGTTCATGGATATCCTTCGAATCCTGAGCCCAGCTGATACGGACTGTCATCTCTTCCGTTTTTTCTTCGTAATCTTTCAGATTCATTGATTTTTTCCCCCAAAAGAAACGGCAGTAGTGACTGCCGGTTCTTCTTATCATTCGATTGTTTTTCCGCCCAGATAGTACGGAATGGTCTGTTCCGGAAGTCCGTCCTTCATGATTATGGCCGGTGTTCCCTGGATCAGCGGCTTCATGTAGTTGATCGCTTCCTCGGTGATTCCCCAGAAATCCGGAAGCAGCCACTCGACCGGGAAGTTCCTGACATAGTTTGCGACCTGATCGGCGTCCACAGCGAAGTATTCAACATCGTATTCCTGCACGTCCGTACGTCTTTTCAGGCATACCATCTTGCCGGTGAATGACTTGTCCATTGAACGCATGTGGGCGCTTAAGCCGAGACGGAAGGATTCGATGACGTCAATCTGCGACTGCTCAGACGCATGGCAGCGCTGGGCTGTCGAGAGATCCTGCACCTTGACTCTTGTGCATACATTCTCATCAAGGATCATCTGTTCAAGCGCCTTTCCGGCTCCGCCTAATACCGCGTGGCCGAAGATGTCATTCTTGGCTTCTGCTGCGGCGATGTATGTTCCGTCTTCATAATGCGCGCCTTCGGAGATGACCACGAAACACTTTGCCTTGACCTCGATGCAGTCTCTGATTCTCTCCAGGACGACCTCTTTGTCAAAGGCGACTTCGGGAACGATCAGGACGTCAACGATTCCCGAAAGGCATGCGGATGCGGCCAGCCAGCCGGCATCGCGTCCCATGGTTTCCAGGATGAACACTTCCTTGCGGGAACGCGGATAGACATGCAGGTCCTGCCAGCACTGCAGGGCAGTTGTGGCAATGAACTTTGCCGAGGAGGCAAAGCCAGGCGCATGGTCGATGACCATCAGGTCATTGTCAATCGTCTTCGGACAGCCGATGAATCTTCTGCCGGTGATGCCGTTTGCGGCTGTGTATTCCGTCAATGCCGCTACGGTATCCATGGAGTCATTTCCGCCGACGTAGAACAGCGTTTCAATATCAAATTTCTCCATCGTGCTGATGATCTTTTCAAAGTCCTCAACATTGCGCCTCTTCAGCTTGTAGCGGCATGAGCCGAGCGCTGAGGAAGGCGTCTGTCTCAGAACAAGATTTTCATGTTCGGTCATGCGGGTCAGATCCACGAAGTTCTGTTTCAGAATTCCTTCGATTCCGTTGAGTCCGCCGTATACATGGTCATAGATGGGATTCAGCTGATTTGCTTTGATAATGCCGGCAACTGTCGCGTTGATGACAGAACTGGGGCCGCCGGACTGGGCAACTACACAATTGGACATATGATTGTACTCTCCCGTTTTTTTTTACTGCTGTCTTCATTATATCCGAATCAGTGATTCCATGCATTGAAAAAGCCGGATGATTTCCGGCTTAATCACTGTTCAGTTCTTCCCACTCATCCATCAGATGGGCGAGTTCATTATGGATATCATCAATATCCTGATCAAGATCATTCATTTTCTGATAATCCTGATAGTATTCCGGTTCAAAGCGGAGCTGTCTCATCGCTTCCAGTTCTTCTTCCTTGGCGGTGATCTTCTTTTCAAGAGAAGCGATCATGCGTCTTCTTGATTCAGGAGAAAGCGGCTGGGCTTTCTTCTTTTCCTGGACAGTCTGCGGCTTTGCGGCAGTGACATTCCCCTGTGCTTCCGCTGCTTTCTTCTCGGAGTATTCCTGATAAGTGCCGTCAAAGAAGGATGCCTTTCCGTCTTCAAGCACAAGCAGGCCGGTTGCCAGCTGCTGGATGAAATAACGGTCATGGGAGACAAAGAGAACGGATCCGGTGAATCCTTTCAGGGATTCTTCCAGTGCTTCCTTGCCGGGAATATCCAGATGGTTTGTCGGTTCATCGAGGATCAGCAGATTGGAATGTTTCAGAAGCAGCTTGGCCAGAGACAGTCTGACCTTCTCGCCGCCGGAGAGCACGTCAACGGTCTTGAAGACATCATCCGCCGAGAACAGGAACTGGCCGAGGACGCTTCTGACTTCCGTTCGGTCCAGCTCGGGATTTTCATCCCACAGCTCCTCAAGAACGGTCTTGCCGCTCGAGAACTGTGCCAGCTGCTGATCAAAGTATCCTGTTTTGATCTGATGGCCGAACAGGTAGCTGCCGGAAAGCTTCGGCACGATCTCCATCAGCGTTTTGACAAAGGTTGACTTGCCGGTGCCGTTGGGACCGATGATGCCGATTCTGTCTCCCCTGCGCATCTTCATGGTGATTTCGCAGAGAGGCGTATCATAGCCGATCTTCAGCTTTTCTGTTTCCAGCACCTGTTCACCGCCCTTGATGCGGGGTGTGAATCTGGCATGGAAGGTTCTGTCATCTGACTGGTCAAGGGTGATCTTTTCCATCCGGTCGAGATATTTGATCTTTGACTGGGCGAATGCCGCCTTGTTTTTCTTGTAGCGGAATTTCTCAATCAGCGCCTGCAGACGCTCAATGTCTTTCTGCTGGCGCATATATGCGGATGCCTGGCGTTCCAGGTCATTTTCACGCTGGGTGACAAATGAGGAATAGTTTCCGGCATACCGTTTCATCTTTCCGAATTCCATGTGGTATACCGCATCCACGACACGGTCGAGGAACATTCGGTCATGGGATACGACAACGACTGCCTTCGGATAGTTTTTGACATATCCTTCCAGCCATTCAATGGCGCTGAGGTCCAGATGATTGGTCGGCTCGTCGAGCAGAAGAATATCCGGTTTGGACAGAAGCAGACGCACAAAAGCGATTCTTGTCTTCTGGCCGCCGGAGAATTCTCCGATCTTTCTGTTCAGATCCTGCAGATCGAATCCGAATCTTGTGAAGACGGTGCGCATTTCAGTTTCCCAGTGGTAGCCGTTCAGCGCTTCAAACTGTTCCTGCAGCTGGGCATACTGCATCAGGATCTTCTCGGAAGCATCTGTTTTCATCAGATCTTCGAGACGGTTCATTTCCTTCTGCAATGCGAAAACCGACGCAAAGATGGTCATCAGCTCTTCTTCCACCGTCCAGTCGTCATGTTCAAGGACTTTCTGGGCGAGGTAGCCGATGGTTGTGCCGTTCTGCATGGAAATACTGCCTTTGTCGAAGTTCTCCTCGGAGCACATGCACCGCAGGAATGTTGTCTTTCCGCAGCCGTTGCGGCCGACAATGGCAATTTTTTCCGTTCCTCTGATTTCAAAATTCACATCTTCAAATACGGGATCCGCCCCGTAGTATTTCGATGCTTTACTGATGGAATAGAGCATACTTCTCCTTTATTCAAAAATCAGGGAATGGAACAGAGTCCACTCCCTGCAATTGTGTTATCAGAACATCAGGTTTCTCGGTGTTCTTGCGAACGGGATCACATCTCTGATGTTTTCCATACCTGTCACATACATGACAAGTCTTTCGAAGCCAAGGCCGAAGCCGGCATGCTGGCAGCCGCCGTATCTTCTCAGATCCAGATACCAGTCAAGTGTTTCCTTGTTCATGCCGAGATCGTCCATCTTCTTTTCCAGAATCTCAAGACGCTCTTCTCTCTGGCTTCCGCCGACGAGCTCACCGACGCCCGGAACGAGCAGGTCGCATGCGGCGACTGTCTTTCCATCATCGTTTCTTCTCATGTAGAAGGCCTTGATTTCTTCCGGATAGTCGATCAGGAATGTCGGTCCCTTGACGACCTTCTCGGTGATATATCTTTCGTGTTCAGTGTTGAGATCCATGCCCCAGTAGATGTTGCTGTTCTCAAACTTGACATCGGCGTTCTTCAGGATCTCGATAGCCTCTGTATACGGCATTCTTCTGAATTCGGAATTTCTGACGTGATTCAGTCTTTCCATCAGTGTTGTATCGATTCTCTCGTTGAAGAACTTCATTTCTTCCGGGCATGTCTCCATGACGTAGTCGATGCAGTATTTCAGCATGTCCTCAATGACGTCCATATCATATTCAAGATCAGCGAATGCCATTTCCGGTTCAATCATCCAGAATTCAGCCGCGTGTGTTGTCGTATTGGAATTCTCGGCACGGAATGTCGGTCCGAATGTATAGATATCACGGAACGCAAGCGCGAATGCCTCGCCCTGCAGCTGTCCGGAGACAGTCAGGCTGGCATGCTTTCCGAAGAAGTCCTCTTCGTAGTTTCCGTCGCCTCTTGTTGTGACTGTGAAGCATTCACCGGCACCTTCAGCGTCGTTTCCTGTGATGATCGGTGTGTTGACATAGACAAATCCCTGGTCCTGGAAGAACTGGTGAATTGCCATTGCCAGAGCGGAA
>ONSK01000059.1 GCA_900320455.1 uncultured Erysipelotrichaceae bacterium
TGTCTGATATACCCTCAGATGAACTGCCTCTGTATACAGAAGCCAAACTGTCTGGAAAAAGCAGGCGGAAAAAATATGATATATACCCTGGATATGCGCATCAGTGTAATGAATAAAGAGGAAGGCAGGAATCAATCCGTTGAGAATATAGAAAATCACACAGTCAGATGCTGCAGTGATAACGGTGAAGGCAATTGAAAAATGAAGGCATTCAGAAACACTTCTGTCTGACAGAAGTGTCAGCATCAGCCATGCAAGGATGCCTGAGACAAGGAATACAAGGATACTTTCCTGCGTGAAAAGCAGGACAAAGGCAAACAGGAGGGAGGCGATGCATGACTGCAGCAGGTTTTTTCTGCCGGACGCAATCATAAACAGAGAAAAGCAGTATATGAATCCTGCGGATATCACCAGCATGTTACAGTTCTCCTTTCATCCACATCGCATATTTTTTTCTTACCGTGGTCAGAAACCGTCTCGATATATGAAAATCTCTCTCTTCAAAAACGACACGATCATCCTGTATATAACTGATGTGATTCGGATTCACAGCAGCGGATTCACTGATCTGCATCATGGGATAACCGGAAATCTCCGACAGGGCATCTTTCAGAGGTTTCCGGATGCGGTATTCATTTCTGCCGTCAAATATGTACAGTTCATTATGATCTTTGCGGAACCATCTGATTTCACTCAGAGGAATCTGGACAAAGGTGCCGTTATAATGAATGTCAAACACAGCAGGTTTTTCACGCAGCCGCTTTTCAAGAATAAAGACTGCCTGTTCAGTATCTTCAGACAGATGATCTTTTCTGATGAAAAAAGCAGGAGAAACTCTGAGTGAAGAAAATACCAGTTCATTGTGACTGGAAACAAAAATAACAGGTTTATCGGGAACTTCATCATGGATTTTTTCCGCAAGATGAATTCCGTCTTCTTCCGGCAGATCAATATCCAGGAAGAAAACATCATAGCGGCTGATGTCTGAAATCGTTTCAAAGGAATGACTGCAGGTAAACACTGGAGAATAGGAATGAAGACTGCGGGATATCATATCCTTTTCTTTCTTCAAGTCTTCAGGGTTATCATCGATGATACATACTTCGAGTGTTTTCATAGGTAGATTATATACACTTTTGTTATTGTTCTGACAGCCGAAAAGAGAACATAATACATACCGATAATAACAAATCCGTTCATTGTTTCTGTACAGTCATTGCTGAACTCTTTCTGCATCCTGAATGAATCCACAAATGCCTGTATTTTGCCTTCTTCCCATAACAAAAATCCACCTCCGCGGGCAGTGCTTCTATATATGCACTGTCTGCTTTGGCGGGATCATATCAAATATCTTCTTTTCAGTTCATGATCTGTTCAGCCGCATGCGGTAGATGAAACCGAGAAGGGTGGATACTAGGAATGCCGCGAAGGCAAGGATGAAGGGAAGGATCGCACTTCTAGCGTAGATCAGTCCGGCAAACAGGGCACCGAAGATACCTCCGAGTGAGTTCATTGCCTGATAGAAGCCCATGACAGCGTTGCTTTGTGAAGCGGAAGCACGGTTGGCGCACATTGCCTGCAGTAAGGGCAGACGCAGCACCATGACGCTGCTGTAGACGATATATACGGCAATGAAGAGAATCTGATTCTGTGAAATCAGAATCAGAGAAGTGAGTACTGTGCAGGCAATCAGAATATACAGGAATGATTTATTGATATCCGTCCGTTTCTGAAGATACATACTGACGGTGGAGTTGAGAAACAGCGTCAGTGCCGCAATCACTGCCTTGAAGAGACCGTTGTACGCGGAGGTCATTCCGTACTGATCCTTGATGAAATAGTTGAAGCACTGCTCATAGGAATTCTGTCCGATGGCGGAAACTGCGGTAATGACAAAGACCAGTGCCAGAGGCAGTGTCATAAAGCTTCCGGCAGAGATAAATGCCGCGAACGGATTCACATCTTTGAACGACAGAGGCTGTTCAGGTTTCTGCTTGTACGGGGCGTCATCGATACACAATAACCGGAAGAAGATACCGCAGAAGACAAGCAGTCCGATCTGTGCGGCGAATGCCGTTTCCACGGAAATGATGCCGAGCATACCGCCGATGAAATAGCCGATCGCGCTGCCGACGCTCTGGATGGTGGAAAGGATGACAAGATTCTCGCCGCGGACTGACCTGTCATCACCGCTCAGATTGATGACATAATTTGCCATGGCGGTATAGCAGCCGCCGGTGAACACGCCTGCGAACATGCGTCCTGCCACAACCATGACTTCACTCTGTGCCATGGCAAAGAACACCTGTCCTAACGCATAGCCCATACAGCATATCAACATGATTCTTCTGGTCGGAATGTAATTGCCGAGTTTTCCCCAGAAGGGAGAAAACAGGAAGTACATTGTCATCATCGCCGCCAGGGCTACACCGAACATGGAACTGTCCAGCTGTCTTTCAACGATCAGCGTCGGTGTGACAGGGTGGGCAAAGCTGGCTGCGAGGTTGAGCAGAAAGGCGATGATGAAGAAAGAAATCAGATTCTTTTTCGGCATAACAGTTACCTCAGATACCTGTTCATCGTATCTGAATGCATGGATGAAGACAAGAAAAAAACCGCATTTCTGCGGTTCAGTCGCCAAGTCTCATTCTGCGCACAATCGGCCACAGCGCCTTGTCCAGCGCCGGAATGACGATTGCGGCCAGGATGGTTTCCAGAATACCGTTGGATGTGATGACACCGATGATCAGACCGGCGACAGCGTCTCTGGAAATGTTCAGCGCCTGCGCGTACTGTGGAGCGAAGAAGAGATAGATCATTCCCATGACGAGAATGGTATGCGTGATTGTTGATACGGCGGCAGTGACTGCGCAGGAAGGCAGATTGCCGATCTTCTTGCGAAGAATACGGAACAGTTTTCCGCTCATCCAGCCAAGCAGGATTCTCGGTCCGAATACGATGATCAGACTGTAGAAGTTTCCGGAAATACCGCCGACTGTGATAAACGGCGAGAACAGGAATGAGGTGATTCCCGGTGAGAATGTCGCTCTGAGCATGGACGTCAGACCGAACACAAAGCCGATCAGCGCGCCATGACCTGCGCCGAGGAAGATACCGGAAAGAATGACTGGAATATGCATTGTGGTGATACTGATGGCACCGATCGGAAGATAGCCGATCGGAGTCAGTGTCATAACCACCTGAATCGCGATAAAGAAGGCTGTCAGTGTCAGCTGACGGATACTGTTGTTCTGCATGGGTGTTCCCCTCCACGGCTATGAATTATAGCATAATCAAGGCAGAGTGGAAGAGAAGTATTTCGGAAACTGTCTGAATTGTTCAACTGTTTTCTGAATCGTCTTTTTTCTTCCGGACAGATACATGTTCAGTCATGGCTGTCAGATTGTATTCCGTGTTTCACATGATCCGTTTCTGATTGAAATATACCGAATGACAGTCTCTCTGACATACGGATAACGAATCACGCAGTATTCTGACAAGGTATTATGCATGAATGCCTTATTCCACTATAATGGTATCAGGAGGCTGCCATGTTCAAATACAAAACATTCACAGAAGTTACTGACAACGGACCGTATATCACCAAACTGATTCTTCAGGCTCCTGAAAAAATAGAAGCACCGCAGATTTCCATTGATACATTCAATGTATATGTGGAAAGAAAAGATCCTGAGACAGGAAAAGTATTCCTTGCGGCCAGAGAATGGCTGGGACCGAAAATCTTCCCGTCAAAAGGATACAGAGAAGTCACAGCGGCATATCCGTGTGACGAAAACGGAAAGAAAGAATTCGCGTCAGAGTATATTGCCCTGGAGATGCCCTATGGACCGCTGTATCCGCTTGGATACGCGCAGGCTGCCTACCGCAGTCAGATGAATGAATTCCTGAAGTGCGATTACAGAGTGACCCAGGTCAGGGAAATACCGGCGCCGATTCCGCTCACAGGATGGGTATTTGATGAGTCTGACGGAGATATCTGTCCGCAGCTGAAA
>ONSK01000183.1 GCA_900320455.1 uncultured Erysipelotrichaceae bacterium
CTTGCCTGCAAGCGCAGGAACGCCAAACGGAATAAATGTTACTGGAAGGATGACTGTTCCCCGCTCATTGAAAAGATCCTGAACGCGGATGCCCTGATCATCGGCAGTCCCATCTACCTGGGCGAACCGACCGCACAGTTTCGGGCATTGTTTGAAAGGCTGATCTTCTGTGTCCTTTCCTATGATGACTACAAAGGATACTTTGAAGGGAAGGTCAACGTCGGCATCATCTATACAATGAACGCGCCGCAGTCCTACTTTGAAACGGCAATGAAACCGGTCAGTGATGCGATCGAAGGTTCTTTCCGCAATTTCCTGAATGGAGAAGTACGCACAGTATGCGCATACCAGACACTGCAGGTCAGTGACTACAGCCTCTATGCAATGGGCAAATTCAATGAGACAGAACGCAGGGAAAGAAGAGAAACACAATTCCCGATGGATCTCAAAGAAGCATATCAGCTGGGCGAAGAGATGAGCAGAGGATAAAAAACCATGAAAACAGGAATCAGAAAAATGATTGCAGCCGCACTGGCTGCTTTCATGCCGCTGGCAAATCTGCCGGCAGTACATGCGGAAGAGGAAGATCCGTTTCTGTACGGTACATTGACAGAGATCTCCACAGTCGATACCACAGCTGTATTGAAAGACAGCTTTTACTACAGCGATGACTGGTTCACCCAGAAGCCGGAAGAGCGCAACGACGCGCTGGCACTTTTGAGCATGCAGCTGACTGCTGCTGCGGTCAACGATGACGCAGACGGTTATGGCACAGCTTTCCTGAAAGAGCTTGGCTTCAGGGACATCGGCTATGCCAGTTTCGGCAGTGATGATCCGGAAGACTGTGCCTATACATATGCCAAGAAGACATTGAAGGATGGCACGGAACTGACCGTTGTCTGTGTACAGAGCTATGCCTTTGACGCGAAAACCAAGACAAAGGGATGGACGCAGAACTTCATCGTCAACGATGAGACTGCGGAAGGAGAACACAAAGGCTTCGGCACTGCGGCAGACAAGGTGATCGATGCGGTCGCTGCCCTTGGCGGTGACAAAGTCTGGATCACGGGACAGAGCAGAGGCGGCGCCATTGCCGATCTGATCGCCGCAAAGCTGAAGGAAAAAACAGCCGCTGACATCTATGCCTATACATTTGAAGCGCCGGCAGTCACAGACGCAGTCGAAGATCCCTCAGCGTATTCCTATATCCACAACTATCTGTGCAGTGATGATCTTGTGACCAGAGTCCCGATGTGGAACATGCTGCGCTATGGAAATGTATACAAGCTGAATACGGAAGAAACCAATGCCGGGATCAAAGAAGAACTGCAGAAGCTGCAGAGCGTGGCGGCCGAGACAGAGCCCACGGACAATACAGAAGCCGTCACAAAGCTTGTGAATGACCTGGAATCACGTGTTCCCGAAAGAGCGGACTACTCCAGAGTGAGGACCGATCAGTTTACTGATGAAGAAGGGAATGCGGAAGAGATCGTATATTCTTATCAGGAAACACTGACAGGGCTGTTCGGGCTTATCTTCTCAGGTGAACTGGAAGGCTTTTCGGCATCTGTCCTGCAGGACAGACTGGAAGATTTGCAGCCGTCTTTGCAGGCAGTGATCGATGCCGTGAAGCTGGAAGAAGCCGGCCAGGAAAAAGAAGCCATGGCAAAGTATTGGACTGCCGCGAATGGTCTCTTCACAACGATCGGCAGTCTGACAAAGTCCGGGACGATCAGCCTGTCCGCGGAAAGCTTCTACGCATTGCTGAGGCTTGTCGGACCGATCGGCGTAAATACATCATATGAGGAATCCGGCGATCCGATGTCAGATATTCTGGGATATCTGGAACCGCTGCTCATGACCGTCTTAAATGTTTCATCCTTCACATATTCCCATCACTTCGATACCCTGATCGCAAGACTCAAGGTGCTTGCGCCGCAGCCGGCCATCGGTGACGTTGAAATAACCATTGATACACCGAAAGCAGACGATGCAACAGAAAAAGCAGTAACAGAAGTCTCTGCATCTGTCGCTTCACTGAACAAAGACTGGCTGAGCGCGGAAGCTTCGTGGGAAACAGAAGACAGCACACTGGAAGAAGGCTGTGTTTATTATCTGAATGTCACCCTGAAGGCAGTTGGCCATCTGGCGGCGGAAGACATGAAGCTTACAGTGAACGGAACAGAACCGATGAGCACACCGGAAGTGACATGCGAAGACGCTGTCACAGTCGTCAGGGCAAAATGGAAGATCACCATCGGAACCCCGAAACAGCTGACCGTCAGCTTTGATGCCGGTGAGCATGGTGAAACACCGGAGGCAGTCTCCTACACAAATGGAACGGGCCTGAAATATGAAGAGGCACCTGATCTGGGTACGGTGAAAGAAGACGGCGCTGTATATCAGTTTGCCGGCTGGCATGCAGAAGACGGCACAGCCTGGAACGATCTTGTCCTGAAAGAAGACATCCTGGTGAAAGCAGCCTGGAAGCGGATCGTAGATGACATCCATGTGACATTCCCGCTGCCGTCTGTCGGTGAAACAGGACAGGAGCCGGTCTTTGAGAAAGATGATCTTCTGAAGATCGAATACTGGTACCTCCTGGATGAGGACTATATGGATGTTGAGACCATTGAAAAAGAAGGTACGTACCGTCTTTACCTGGCAGTCGCACTGAAAGATCCGGAACACACAGACTTCGCAACAGAAATCGACGAATATGGCTTCCCGTATTATACCGGCAGAATATCTGTCAACGGCGGCGAACCCGAAAGCGTTGAATACGATGAAGAAGGCAAATATATCAGAGCTGAGTATGTATTCACTGCCGCGGAAGCAGAACCGGAATATACCGCAGAAGAAGGCAATGGCGAAACATGGACAAAAGGATCTGAAGAAGGCATGAGATTCGTCTTCAGATGCAGCATCCATGATGAAGATACCTTCAACGGATTCAAAGGAATCACAATCGACGGCAAAGCAGTCGAAGAGAAAATGTATGAAAAAGAAGCAGGCAGTCTCATCCTGACACTGAAGCCGGAATATCTGGAAACATTAAATACCGGAGAACATACACTGGAAGCAGAATTTGAAGACGGCACCGGTACAGCCTCGTTCATCATCGCAGAAACGGAAACAGATTCCGAACCGACGGCTGAGCCAGAGCCGACACCGTCACCGGCATCTCGTGGCAATACGCCGAAAACAGGCGATGACTCCAACCCCGTCCTCTGGTTCTCCCTGCTGGGCGGATCCCTTGCGGTCGTACTGCTCGTTTTGATCCTGTTAAAGAGAAACAGAAAAGAATAAACAATGAAAGGGGGCTGTAACGAGTAAGTCCCAATAAATCGAGTCGAAAGGCTCGATTTTTGTTTTGGACAGTTGCCGTATCAGCGGAAATATGATA
>ONSK01000017.1 GCA_900320455.1 uncultured Erysipelotrichaceae bacterium
GAAAGGTATGGATTGTAAGAATTCGTCTGTGAAGCAGGAAGCAAGCGACTTCAGTCGTTTGTAGTTCACAATGGTAATGTCTGCAAACTTTACAGACTTCCTGTTCTCCAGCAGTACCCGTGTGCCGTTACAATGCACGCCTTTGGCGCGAATACGCTTTCCTCTGTAATCTAATGTGTCACCTGGCTGTATGCTGTACCGCTTCCTGCGCACAGAAACACGCCCCTTGGATTTCTTCTGTCCCCTGAACATCCTGAGGTTCTCAGGGTTGCTTCTCGGAACGGAGCGGTCTGTGCGATTGCATCCGAGCTGTGCGCCTTTCTTAACAGAACCGTCCCGTACATCCACATACTTTGAATCATAAAACTTACTCAGTATGCGGCTGTTCCTGCGGCGCTTCTGATAATACTCTGTGTGGCAGCGGTGTACTGGATGGAATGAACCCATTGCATATGCGTCATTTACATGGGATTTCCTGATACCGAGATCCTGTCTGTGCATCTTGGTTTCCGCACCATATGTGTGGATCACCTCTGCATCAGGGTAGTTTTCACGGATCTCGTCCAGGATTGCCCATCTGACAGTGTTCATGAACGCTGCCTCACGCAATGTCCTGTGTATCGGCTTCAGGTCATAGAGCTTTCCGCCCGGCTGGTGGTTTGCGGAAGTATGTTCGCTCTTATGTATCACCAGCAGGTTGGTCAGTCTGTTTGACCTGTCACCGATACGGTATCCGATATGGTGTATGGCAACAGGCTGACCGATCAGAGTCTTCCTGCACAGAGGACAGATGTAATTCTGCTGGTGCAGCACCGCCTCGCGAAGAGTAGCCTCTCCGTATCGCGGCCCTCTCTGATAGTCTGTCCCGGTAAGCACCACACCATACTGCTCATATTCCTGCATTGCATGTGTATCGAAGCTTCCGACTTCGAACACTGCCCGTGTAATTGGACATACAGCGTGATACATCTCAAACAGACGGATATGGATATCTTTCTTGTGTTCCAGAGACGGAGCAAACCACCCTTCACTACGGCGGCGATTGTTGAACCGTGGTGCACGGTAACGCGTCTTGCGGTTTCGCCTTGTACGGCGGTACTTCCTCCGGTCGTTGTGACGCTCAGTTTCATCCTTCAGAGGTTCAAACTGAGCACTGACGAACTCATGTTTTTCAGAACACACGGAGATGCCAATATGCCTGTCTCCTGTGTCCTGTTTGAACTCGATCTCCTGAACATTGTGTTCAGAAGCTCTCGTCAGCCTTATCGTAAAAGGCTGACGTCTGTGAATAATGGCTTCGTTTCTTCTCATCAGACGCCTTGCGTGTCTGATGTCGGTAGGCATCAGCCTTGTGCCGTCATTCGCAATGACAAATACTGTTTTCAACGCTGATACCTCCTTTCTGCGTCACGGACGCTTTTGTAAATGCGGCATTGCCGCTGCGGTAATATCGCATGCGCTTACGCACACCCTTATCGGGGAATCTCCCCTTACGGTTTCTCGCTCATACGAGCGGTGTCCACATCGCCAATGTTATATACAGTTTGTATGTCTTACTCACAGCACCTCCCCCTCAGTGTTTTTTAAAGTAAAACCGTAGTGTTCAGAACTTGTGGAGTATTCTGAAGTACCTATATATTTGTATATAACGTAGTGCTCGTAGCACTCAGGCTAATCAACCGGGCCTGCTTTCGCAAGCCCCCACTTCAAGGCTTCAGCCTAAGTGGTGGGTAATTGACATTCAGGATACCTCCTGCCTGTATATATGCGGAAACTGATCAGTTTTCGCAAAAAAAGCAGAAATTAATCTGCTTTGATCATTGTATTCAATTCTTTGACAGCTTCCTGGATCAGCTGTGATACTGAGAGATCCGATACACCGGCAATCACTGTATCGCAGTTGCGGAACGGAATCAGGATGCGCTTTGCGTCAGATGCGCCGACTGCCTGGGCAATCTTCGGTGTGATTTCACCAAGCATGGCATCCGCGATGACGATTCCGACAGGACCGATAATCACATCCGCCCTTCTTGCGCATACAATTGCGGCATTCTCACCGCAGGCTGCCTGATCAGCTCCTGCCTTTAACATTGCCGCGGATGCGGAGGCATTTGTTCCGACTGCTGTGATATGCAGATCCGGGATCTTCTTTCTGATCTCAATGATCAGCTGTTTTCCGATGCCGCCGCCCTGGGCATCGATGACGACTACATTCATACAGGGTTCCTTTCCAGTGTTATTCTGCGCCGTACCAGCCGATGCCTTCATCTTTCCAGCCTGATTCTACCAGAGCGTCTCTTTCGGCTTCGGAGGCAGTGTAATGATGGTTGTTCGCGAAGCTGTTGGGGTTGTAGACACGGAACAGAGGAATCTGCTGGCGGGAATCAGAGAACCAGCCGATGCCCTCATCCGTCCAGCCATTCTTGATCAAAGCTTCTTTCTCTTTGATCTTTGTTGTGTAATGGTGTTCACCGCCGTTTTTATTATACAGTCTGAAGACCGGAATCACGGATGTTTTCGGTGCATACCATCCGATCCCCTCATACTGCCATCCGTATTTTACCAGGGCGTCACGTTCACCGGCATTTGCCGTAAAGAAGTGCTCACCGCTGTTTTTATTGTACAGACGGTACATCGTATTGTAGGAAGAAGTACCGGATGAATAATCATCTGAGTCTTTATGGACATAGTCCGCTGAAGCCATCGGATACTTGTTTCTGAAGTCAGCCTTCTGGAATTCCGGCGCAGCCTGGTGCTCCGGGAAATCAGAGGATCCTTTCAGGAAATAAGACTTTCTGTTTCCGCTTGTGGCTGCCCATGTCACATCAATGTTGTAATAATAGCTGCCGAGCTTCACGATATTCCAGGCATGGGATGTTTCTTTGCCTTTGCCGGTAATCACACGGCAGTCAATGCCGAGCTCCAGCATCATTCTGTAAAACAGCACAGCGTATCCCTGACACAAAGCTCTGCCATTCAGAGCACCGTATGCCGTATATTTCAGATTGGTATCGGATGCGGAAGCGTATTTGACGTTTCTCGCAATCCAGAGATATACCTCTCTGATCTTTTCATAATCTGATTTTGTGCTGATCTGCAGTTCAGAGATGATCTGTCTGACTCTCTGATCCACAACTGCTTCCTGGGAGGCATTCGTGTAGTACTTCATTGCCAGCTTGTAGTACATGCCGTAATCAATCGGGTAGTAATTGCAGTCCCAGCTTTCCCACTGGTAGCGCAGATAGTCGCCTTCCTTCGGATTGCCGGTATGTGCCATCGCCTGATCCAGGATCGTGTAAATAAAATCTTTGTCCGCTTTGGCGCAGATCGTTCTGATCTCAATCGGTGTTGTGCGCTGCACCATCGCGTTTCTTGTAAATTCGTATACTTCAGTTTCCGATGCCAGTTCTGCCTTGAACAGAAAGGAGTTGACTGACATTTCTTTCTGTGTGGTATTTATCTTCTGATCTTCCGCATGAACTGTGTCAATGCCGGATAGTAACATAAAAGCTGCAGCCAGGGCAGCCAGGTATTTTTTCATTGATGAACCCCCGTACTAATGCCTATTCTAGCACCATTCAAAGACGCCGGATGTCCGTAATTCTTACGATTTTTTAAGGTTCAAAAAGTAACCGTTTACATACCAAAAAAGGATGCTTTTCAGGCATCCTCACTTTCTGAATCTTCTTCGTTTTTCTTCTTCGATTCATCCAGTTCCTTTTCGATTTTCTCCGCGATCTTTACGGAAGAAAACAGTGTGACGGCAGCGATGACTGCCGTTGCCGCTGCTGCGGCTGTCAGTCTGAATACGGATCTGATCATTTTTCCTCCTGCAGTGTCTCAAGCACTTCTTCTATCTCTTCTCTTTTTGCCAGTCCGGAATGGAATGCAGTAGCGCCGCCGCAGGCTGTTCCCAGCTTCAGCGCGTATGCGTAATCTTTTGTTTTCAGATAACCTGCCAGGAACCCCGCAACCATGGAGTCACCCGCGCCGACGGAGTTGACAACTGTACCTTTCGCTGTTCCAATTCTGTGCACATCCCCGTTTTCATCACAGAGGATCGCGCCGTCCTTTGCCATGGAGACAAGCACATTGCGTGCTCCTATTTCCTGAAGCTTCTTCGCGTAGAAGATAATATCCTCTTCTGTATGTATCTCTGTTTCAAACATTGCCGCAAGCTCCAGATTGTTGGGCTTGATCAGGAACGGTCTGTATTTCAATACTTTTAACAGCAGATCTTTTTCCGCATCCACGACAAGTCGCACATCCTCACTCCTGCATTCAATGATCTTCTCATAGGCATCACTCTTCATGCATGAAGGAATACTGCCGGAAAGAACGAGCGTGTCTCCTTCTGTCAGTTTCCTGATTTTGTTCTTCAACACATCGAAGTCTGTCTCTTCGATCAATGGTCCTGTTCCGTTGATTTCAGTCTCTTCATCAGACTTCATTTTGACATTGATTCTGGTCATACCCTGCTTTACTTCCGTAAAGTCAGATACAATTCCCATTTCCTTCAGTCCATCGCTTAATGCCCTGCCTGTAAAACCGGCAATAAACCCTAATGCCGTGCTTTTCACATCAAGCTCATTGAGGATACAGGATACATTGATTCCCTTTCCTCCGTAATAGATATGTTCCGATGTATTTCTGTTAATCTGACCTGCTTTGAAATGATTGACCTGAATGACATAATCCAGGGCAGGATTCAATGTGACTGTATAGATCATATGTATTCCTTCTTCTTTATATAATATATTGTACAGAAAAGAGAGGACTTTTTCAGTCCTCATCTATTCCTCTCAGCAGAAGTTCATTGTATGCCGCGTTGGAAGCCTCTGTTTCTTTCTTCTGTTTCCACGCCGCAATCTCGCTCATGATTGCCAGCATCTCATCCGCGATCATCTCCGGCTTCTTCGGCTTCACCTGGCGCAGATAGCTGCACATCCTGAAGATTGCCTTCGGACTGCCGAGGTTCTTCGCAATCACATTTCCGAATTCTTCCGGATAGCCAAGCTTTGAAAGCTCATATACCAGTTCATTTCTCGCGTCTGCCCAGGCACGCTGCGCATCTGTCAGTTTTCGTTTCATGGTATTTACATTAATCACGAATCTCTCTTCCGTCAATCATGCTATAATGGACAGCGGCATCGGACCCGCGTTTCCACCCGTTATAAAAGCGTAGAGGTCCGGTGCCGTTTTGTATTTTATCTTTATCATGCGATATAATCAATTTACGAAATCTGTGTAAATACACAATTTTAGGAGATTCGCATGAAGATTAACAGAGATTTATATCTGGAAAGACTGATTGTGCGTCAGAACAATGGTCTGATCAAAATCATCACAGGAATCCGCAGATCCGGGAATTATGTAAAGCCCGAAATAATGTAAAGTAGAGTTCAAAAGTGCCGATAAACAGAGCAAAACAATCGAATCTACTTTACATTATTTTTTTGTACTCTGATACTTTCTTTGTGGAAAGCATCCACAAAGAAAGGAGTAGACTGTCGTTGCTCAGAATCGGAGATTCCTTTAAGAAAATCATCATCCAGAGAGGCTACATGAAACCGCGGACAGATGATGATGGTATTATCCGCATGGGAATCATTAACTTTCTTTTGGATGATACAATACTGTGATTTACCAAATCTGTGTATATACACAAAATCAGTAAACGGCACAAGCACCGGTCCGGTGTCACTTTTTCATGGTATGATAGGAAAAAGAAACAATCGAAAGGAACAGACAATTCTCATGAAACAGCAGGTATTCAATCCGTATCTTCCGTCATGGGAATATGTACCGGACGGAGAACCGCATGTATTCAAAGACCGTCTGTACATTTTCGGCAGCCATGATCAGTTTAATGGCATGACATACTGCCTGAACGACTATGTATGCTGGAGCGCTCCGGTAAATGATCTTTCCGACTGGAAGTATGAAGGCGTGATTTACAGAGGAGAACAGGATCCCAATTACAATGTATATTACAAACCGGATTTCATGCCGAAACACACCCTGTATGCGCCGGATGTCACACAGGGACCGGATGGCAGGTATTATCTCTATTACGCATTTGATTTTGTCGGTGTTATTTCCGTTGCTGTTGCCAATCAGCCGCAGGGACCGTATGAATATTACGGTGATGTGCATCATAAAGACGGAACAGTCTATGGAAAAAGAGAGGGCGATGAATTCCCCTTTGACCCGGGTGTGCTGACAGATGATGACGGGACGGTATGGCTGTATTCCGGATTCGGATCAGCGGAAATCGGCAGAATGGCCGGCAGTTATGTAACGGAGACAGGCTGTGACTGCATTGAACTCGAACAGGACATGATTACCATCAAAAAAGAACCGGTCAAGCTGATTCCCGGCAGTGCCAACGGAAAAGGCACACCGTTTGAAGGTCATGAATTCTATGAAGCAAGTTCCATCCGCAAGTTTGACGGTATCTATTACTTCATCTATTCAAGTATGCTTTCACATGAGCTTGCCTATGCTTACAGCACAGAAGGACCGAATAAAGGATTTGTCTATGGGGGACCTCTGCATTCCAACGGCAATATCGGATACAAAGGCAGTCAGAAAGCTCTGATGTACTGGGGCAACAATCACGGCTCCATTGAAAGAATCAACGGAAAGTTCTATGTCTTCGGGCACAGGCAAACCAACTATCATGAATTCTCAAGACAGGGTGTCGCGGAAGAAATCGAAAAAGGTGAAAACGGATTATTCCATATGGCAGAGATGACAAGCTGCGGCCTGAACGGCGGACCTTTGCAGGGAACCGGAACATACGGTGCGAATATCGCCTGCGTTCTTTACGCAAAGGAAGGCGCCTGCAAAATTACAGAGATCAAAGACAAAACAAAACATCCTGCTTTCACCCAGACAGGTGAAGACAGGATGTGTGATCCTGATCAGTATATCTGCAATCTCAATGACGGCACAGTCACAGGATTCAAATACTTCAGTTTTGATAAACCGGAAACCATTTCCGTCCGTATGAAAGCACAGGCTGACGGCATCATGGAAGTATACACAGATATGAATGAGGAACCTGTTTCCCGGATCCCAGTCACTGCATCTGAAGACAGAAAAGACTTCAAAGCAGAACTGAAACCAGTCACCGGAACAAAGCCTCTGTACTTTATCTGGCGCTCAGAAGGAACCGCGGATTTCTTCGCATTCACCATCGCATAATGAAAGCTCCCGGCAGGGAGCTTTTCTGATACTCTGCATCTCCGTTTACCAAATCTGCGTGAATAGATCAATACACGCAGACAGTCTTTCAGTCTTTCAAACAAAGATACGGTACAACAGTTACTCCGCCTGGAGTTGTATAAGCCATAGGCGCATTTGCGCAGATGATGATCAGCGCACTGGGTTCGCGGTATACAACACCTGGATGTTCATGATTCTCATTTGCCTTTTCATTATGCTGTCTGATCAATTCCTTAAATTGCAGAAGACCTTTCTCCGCAGCAGGAATCGCATTGGCACCTGTTTTGATCTCAATCAGCGCATATCTTCCGTCTTCTGTCTGGTATACCGCATCCGCTTCCAGTCCTGTGTCGTCTCTGTAATGCATGACATGCGCATTATGCGCTTCCCCATATGCAAGCAGATCCCGCAGAACCAGATTTTCAAACAGATGTCCGAACACATCCAGATCTTTATAGAAATACTCCGGTGAGATTCCAAGCGCAGCTGCCGCGATAGAAGGATCGATGAAAATATGTTTTTTTGCGGCACGTATCGCTGTCTTCGATCTGATCTGAGGCATCCAGGCATCTATATCATGAATCACATACAGTCTTTCCAAAGCCGATACATAGCTTGCCAGCGTCGGATCACTTACATTTTGTGTGGCTTTTACATCTGCATAAATCGCAGTCTTCTTTGCCAGTGTTGCGGTGTTTCTTGCATATGACCGCAAAAGAATTCTGGCAATTTCAGGATCACGGTCAATACGGTCAACAGCACTGATATCCTTCATTAAAATCTGCCGGAAATAATCTCTGGCAATTTCGAGTTTTCCCTCTTTATCATGAATCGCGAGACTCCTTGGCCAGCCTCCGCGGCAGATGATATGAAACAGATCTTCCAATTTGCCCGGATTCATTGCGACAGGAACAGATTCAGGATGATCCAGTATCTCTGTCAATGAAACGCTTCCTTCAGAGTCACCGGTTTCCCACGCAGTCATCGGGTACATCCGGATTGATGTGATACGCCCTGTTCCGGTATGCGGCGTCTCAGTTTTCCGGGATGATGATCCGGTCAGATAATATGACCCCGTATTCTCCGGATGGTCATCACAGTCTTTTCTGACTGCGCCCCAGATCCTGGGAGCGTCCTGCCATTCATCGAAAAGAATCGGTTTTTCGTTTCTGAAGAACAGCGTCGGCGCTGTATCAGCGATCTGCAGATAGCCGTCACGTCTTTCTTCATCCTGGAATTCGATAACTGTTCTGCATCGTTCTGAACATGTTCTTGTTTTTCCGCAGCCTTTTGGTCCGACAATGTGGATTGCATTGAATGCCTTCACCCGCCTGTCAATGACCTGATC
>ONSK01000051.1 GCA_900320455.1 uncultured Erysipelotrichaceae bacterium
CCTTTCATCGTGTCGATTTCTTCCGGAAGGTATGTCAGAAGATCATAATTGACCTTTGTACTGATATAGCCGATCACCGAAGGAATCAGCAGTACCAGAGAGATGATCAGGATCATCACTCTCTTTTTTACAATCAATGAACTGAGTTTCTTCATATTCCACTTCCTTTTTCGACCATCGGTCGATAATTATTCTAGTCTTTTTCGACTAATGGTCAATATTTTGTGGTATGATTTACATGCAGGACGGTAGACAAATAAAGGAAATTGTATGAAAAGTGACGGAAAGGCAGCACAGAACAAGCTGAAAAAAAGAAGCTCCCTGATGAACGCGGCATTCACCCTGTTCACCGAAGAAGGCTTCCAGAACACGACCATTTCCGAGATTGCTAGAAAAGCAGGCATCGGAAAAGGAACATTTTATTTTTACTTTGAAGACAAGTACGACATCCGCAATCACATCATCATCGCCAAATCATCTGAAATCCTGCATGAAGCCATCAGCGCTCTTCCCGATCAGAATGACACGTTCGAAAACAAAGTGATCTTCGTTGCCGATCAGATTATCGAAAAACTTGCGGCTGACAGGATTCTTCTCCGCTTCATCCACAAAAATCTCAGCTGGGCGCTGCTGGAGAACAATCAGGAGATGGCAGACACGTTTGATTCCATTCTGAAACAGGCAGAGACATCGCAGGGGCCTTCTTACACGGATGTACGCACAATGATGTATCTGATCATTGAACTCATCAACGGCGCGTGCTATACGGCAATTCTGTATGAGTCGCCGCTTCCGCTGAATCAGCTGAAGCCGAAACTGTTCGATGCCGTCCGGGCAGTCATGAAATCCTTTGAGGCAAAAACAAAAACCGCATGATCGATGCGGTTTTCATATGCTTATTCAAATGCTTCAGCGATCTTGTGCAGCCAGCTTGTGATTTCAATGTGCTGCGGGCATTCGCCTTCACACTGCAGACAGCCGATGCAGGAGCTTGCCAGGCCGCCGTCCTTTGTGGCATTGGAATAGCGCTTTTTGGAATCGGCACGGTCATTGAACAGCATGTCTCTGTTCATGATCTTGAAGAGATCCGGAATGTTGATCTGCATCGGGCATCCGCCTGTGCAGTAATGGCACGCTGTGCAGGGAATCTGCGGGATTGCCTTGAAGGCATCCTGGGCAGCAGCGATGACTTTCTGTTCCTCTTCGCTCAGCGGCTTGAAGTCAGCCATGTAGGAAAGGTTGTCTTCCATCTGTTCCTTTGCGGACATGCCGGAAAGAACGATCTTGACGTTCTCAAGGCTGGCAGCGAAACGGACAGCCCAGGAAGCGACGCTGACGTCCGGATTGGCCTTTGTGAAGATTTCCTTCACGGATGCCGGCGGATTGGCAAGTGTGCCGCCCTTGATCGGTTCCATGACAACGATCGGCTTGCCGTGCTTAGCAGCAACTTCGTAGCATCTTCTGCTTTCAACGATCGGATCTTCCCAGTCAACATAGTTGATCTGAAGCTGTACGAATTCAGCGTCCGGATGCTTTGTCAGAATTTCATCGAGAAGCTCAGGGGAATCATGGAAAGAGAAACCGTAATGTCTGATCTTTCCTTCTTCCTTCAGCTGTTTCACATACTCCCAGCAGCCGTAGTTCTCAAATTTATCAACATTCTTTTTGGATAATGCGTGCAGAAGATAGAAATCGATGTAGTCTGTTCCCATTCTTTCCAGGGATACATTGATCTGGTTCTTGGCGTCTGCCTCGTCCTTGGCGGCGTTGGCATTCAGTTTGGATGTGATAAAGAAACTGTCACGCGGATGGCGGTCCACAAGAGCGACCTTGGCAGCAGCTTCGCTTCCTTCATATACATAAGCTGTATCGAAGTATTTCAGGCCTGCTTCCAGGAAACGGTCTGTCATCTCCGCTGTCTCATCGGTGTTGATAGTGCCGTCTTCATTTCTCGGAAGTCTCATCAGTCCGAAACCGAACTTGCCGAGCTCTTCCCCGCAGAATGTATTGCTCATTTTCATGTCCTCCTAAATCTACTTTTATTTTATGGATAATCTTCCGTTTGACAATTGTATTGCAAAGAAAAAAAGGCTTCCCGCAGGAAGCCTCAGAGTTCAGATTATTTGCACTCAGCGGAGCCGAGGTCGACACCCTGGTTGAAGTTGCGCGCGTTTTCAAGAGTGACAGCTGCGATTGCCTGCAGCGCTTCTCTTGTGAAGAATGCCTGGTGGGATGTCAGAACGACGTTCGGGAACATCAGCAGTCTTGCCGTGATGTCATTGACCAGGTAGTCATCGGAATGGTCTGTGTAAACGTTGGCATCTTCGCCTTCGTAAACGTCAAGACCGACAGCGTGGAACTTGCCCTGCTTCAGCGCATCGATCAGCGCTTCCGTATCGATCAGGCCGCCGCGTGCTGTGTTGACGAGAATTGCCGTATCCTTCATCTTTGCGATTGCTTCAGCATCGATCAGGTGGTATGTTCCGCCAGGACCCATGATCAGCGGTGCGTGCAGGGAGATCAGGTCAGCCTTTGCCAGCAGTTCATCCTTGTCAACATATGTGAGGAGGCCTTCATCAACGAGCTTCTGGTTCGGATATGCATCCCAGCCGATAACTGTCATGCCGAAGCCTTTGCAGATGTGAGCCATGCACTGTCCGATCTTGCCTGTGCCCATGATGCCGGCAACCTTGTTATGCAGGTCGACACCGAGCAGTCCGCTCAGAGCGAAGTTGTTGTCCTTGACCTTGTTGACAGCCTTGTGCATTCTTCTGTTGCATGTCATAGCCAGTGTGATTGCGTGTTCCGCAACTGCATACGGTGAGTATGCAGGAACACGTGCAACGCGGATTCCGCACTCTTTTGCGGCCTGCAGGTCAACGTTGTTGAAGCCTGCGCAGCGCAGAAGGATCAGTCTGACACCGCAGTCATGCAGTTTCTCAACAGCAGCTCTCGGGCATTCGTCATTGACGAAGATACAGACAGCGTCAAATCCCTTTGCCAGGCCTGCAGTTTCGGGAGTCAGTCTTGCGTTGAAATACTTGATATCGCAGTTATATGCGCCTTCACCTACGTCTCTTGCCAGTTCGCTGAAGAAAATTCTGTCATAGTCTTTCGCACCGAAGAAAGCAATCTTGAGAACCGGTACTTCTTCATAACGCTTCAGTCTGCGGTCGAGTTCGTTTTTAACGACAGCCAGTGCACCTTCTTCATCGCCGCCTTCAGCTGTAATTTCAAGAATGGATCCCTGCTGGGCGTCAAGCGCCAGAATCTGCAGGACGTTGTCTCCGTTCGCCTTTTTGTCACCGCACTTCAGAGTAATCTGTGACGGCAGTGCAACGCACTTCTGCGCAACAAAAGCCGCAGGACGTGCATGCATACCAAGCGGACTGGTAATTTCGTAAGTAATTGTTTTCATTTTTCCCTCCTGTTGGTTTTACCTACTTTGATTATTTGGAAGATTTTGATTCTATAAAAACTATACTACAAAACAGGCTCCATGCAGATATCAAAATACAGTCAGACACTAAATTATTCTTATACCTGTTCATTATTCCAGGGATCGCTGATTTCCCTTTTCACCGATTCATGAACATCCCTGTCCACCCCGTCCTCATGGATTTCAACCGTCTTCAGGAAACTGTCGGTCATATCAATCAGATCTGCCATTCTGCGGATCTGTTCATAGCTGAGTTTCAGATCTCTTTTCTCAAGATTGGCTGCCAGCTTTTCATATACCCACTTCGGGGCATGGGAATGGATCAGGCTGAAAGCGGAGGCAAGCCTGTCAAAGTCCAGGGAGATCCAGAGAATCTGCTTTTTCCAGTTCAGAATGCCTGCCACAAGCTCGACATACTGCACCAGTCCCGCCATATCAAATCTGGTAAAGACAGAGTTCAGAAGATTCACCATGACCGGATACTTCTGTTCATAGCGGATCAGATAGGCAAGCATATAGGCGATATGCCGGCTGATATCCGTGTCTTCTGCCATTTCCAGGAATGTCTGCACGATTTCATTGCGGCTCATCGCTCCGTTGACACTCAGAACGGAATTCAGCAGCTCATTCAACATCCGCAGGCCTTTGGAGCGTTCCTCATCGTCAAGAGAACGCAGATAGCTGTTGGCGAATTCATCGAAGGCAAGCATTTCCGCCGGTCTGCCGTCTTCATTGACGTCGATCCAGAATTCACCGTTTTCACCGAAGCGCATGAATGTGTTTGCCAGATGGTTTTCCGTGAAGCCGCCGATACCGTAGTCATTGCCGTAATAGTATGTGCAGCTGCCGACATCGTTCAGCAGCGGACTGATATAGTCGTAATCGACCATGTGGTTTTCGATTCTGTCCTCATGCCGGGCAATCTCAAAGCCGTATTTGCTGAAAAACAGGTCAGAGAATCCCTCCCCGTCAAAAGAGACGCAGTGATCCGGCGTACCGTCAACTACCGTGATGTATTTGGCCTTGTTTCCGCCTTTGGAATGGCCTGTCACAGTCACTTCATACTGGTTCAGGTGATAGTTCTGCCAGACGTCCCTGTACCATTCCAGGGCTCTCAGCTGGTGCGGCGTATCCGTCAGATTGCCGCTGTAAAAGTTATCCTTCCACTGGGCGGAACCGGCAACCAGTTCCGTTCCCTTGAAGACGATTGCGGCTTCTGCTGTATCCGGGCTCAGAAAGACAGCGCTTTTACCTGCACCGCCGTCAGGAGAGAGATCCACATGAACCGTCATAATCTTCATCTTCCGGATCAGACTGTCTCTTGCGATGGCCAGGATGATATTTTTCCATTCTTCAGCCGTTGTCATGCGCGGACGTCCGTCATCTCTGATCATGGAAACATCAATTGTCCCGATATAATCACCGATTCTCTGTCCAATAAAGTCTCTCAGATCAGGAAACGGTCCGTCTTCCGGCTCCAGATACATCAGGTTATTCAATAAAAGATACTGTTTTACGGAAAGCCTCATGATGCGGTTCCTTCCTTCGGGCCTTCAAACAGATTGAAATTGCTGCGGATCGAAGAAGCACGCAGCTGTTCATAAGAGCCCTGCTCAAACAGCTCTCTGTCATCCGTGGAATAGATGGAATAGGCACCGAAAAAACCTTCCTTTCGCAAAGCATCCGCGGCTTCAGCAGTGATTCCTGCCGGCGGACAGACAAAGAGATCTGTATGCCTGACAAGCAGAGGCACATGACTGATAATTTCACTCAATGATGATCTGCCGCTGATCTCACTGCCGCAGGAAGTATAGAAAACGGTATAGGCTTTGATATTCGGGATAAACTCCTTCAGGCACATACAGACTGCCTCATCATATCTGTCCCGTATCAGATCGCCGTAGAGCGTATCAGAATAGACATATTCATTCTGACGCAGAAGAATATTGATCTTGTGAAAAGAGGTATGATCCGGCAGTGAACAGATCAGAACACCGCGCTCGGTAATCCTTGTCAGCGGATCAAACAGACGCCAGCGTATCTCCGTATCCGGATACTTTTCCTGCATATACCGGAAAGCTCCGCGCAGCTGTTTCAGCGCTTCTTTCTGATATCTGCGCAGTTCTTCCTCATCGTTTCTGCTGTCAGCGTCAACACTCTGCAGAAGTTGTTTTTCCAGACTGCTCAGTTCCATGATCAGATCCTCCTGTATCTGCTCTGATTATAGCATGCATGAAAACGCAAAACAGATCAGTCAAACAGCCTGATCTGTCTCTCGACCCATGATTTCTGCGGAACGTCGTGGATCACATCATTCTCTTCATAATTGCCGATCAGAAACGGTGAGGAAGGATCATGAAGACGCATCTGTTTCCTGACGGTTTCCGCTTCGGCATTGGCATAGCAGTAGCGGCAGAGGTGTCCGCATGTATTGTAGGCACCGATATCTCCGGAAAGATAACAGGCACATCCTTCCCGGATATTCTTTTTCACAGGCACTTTCAGCTTCTGACCGATGGCCTTTTCATAATCGCTGACTTTCATGCATCCGGAGCAGTCAGCCCCGTATGCCGCAAGTTCATTCCCTTCCGCGCATGGTTTGACTGTCATTCCGTGCTCACCGGCAATCCGGATCAGTTCCTTTCCGATGGCAATGCGCATCTCATGATTCACTTCCTTTGCCTCGGGAAAGTTTCTTCTGACTTTCGGATAGAGATCAATGAAGCTGATGACAGCTGTCTCTGTATATCCTTCCAGGGCAGAGGCAATCTGTTCAAAGGCACGCAGATGATACTCGTATGTATATTTATCTGATATCAGAATCGGATCATAGCGCCATCCGCAGGAATTGATGCCGACGATCTCAGACAGTTTCCGGAAGTCTTCCAGTAGTCTGTGCTTGTCAGGAACATTCGGTTCAATGTCTTTTCCATACGGCGTAATCGTCACAAACCAGTACTGTCCGTACGCTTTCAGAAGATCCATGTACGGAAACATGCCGGAGGGATTCTTGGTACAGAAGCCGATCACATCCACAACGGAGGGATCCAGGCGGTATCTGCTTACCTGATGATGATCAAACGGATTCCTGACGCATACATATCCTTCTTTCAGTCTGTTTGCGAACCATTCCGCATAGAATGCGGGAATATCTGTCCGCTGTCCGGTGTTGATGATCACAGCCTCACCTCCATTCCGTTTCATTGTACGAAAATCAGAATCACGCACAAGAACGCACTTTCTGGTAACTGTCCATCTTTCAAAGCGTGACAACCCACGCATCTTTGAGACTGCTGATCAGTTCTTCGTACAGATTGTACCAGCTGATGCATTCCGCAATCACTTCCGAGTCACCGGAGATGACATGATCATGTTTCTTCAGTTCTGTATCAGCGTTTCTGACCATTTCAATGTCAATCGGCAGTCCCGCCTTTTCCGCGGCTTCCGCAATATGCGCTTTCAGACGGCCGGAATTGGATACCGGAGCATCGATCCAGAATACCGCCTTTGCGATTCTGTGCTTCTGCAGCGAGGCAATGATCATTTCAATTGCCGGATCTGTTTTCTCAATGATCGCGTATGTTCCGGCAAGTCCGCTCAGATCGCGGTAACAGCCGTCCACTGCCTTCAGAATCATACTGCCGGATAATGCGGTCTCCATCAATACAACCGCGTTGAAAGCATCAATATGCACCGTGCATCCTTCTTCCAGTTCCTGAAGCTGTCTGTTTCTGCGCATTGCGATCTGTTCATCCGGAGCACACATCCGCATCAGCGCGTTTCGCTGACGCTGTGTGAGCCGGTAATGATTGCCGGCAATTTCAATCACAGACTTGTACGGATAACCCCTGTTCAGCAGATATATAACATCTTCAGCGCAGATGGAAAGTGTCCGCAGGGATTCCCCTGCGAACTGCACATTGTCCTCTTCACAGTATCCTCTTCTGACATTTTTCATCATTATTATTCTACACGCATCATCACATGAAAAAGAACCGTCTGTTTGAAGACAGTTCCATTGATGTTTCTCAGATTTCTTCCGGCAGCGGTTCCGTGTAAACCGTCTGTTTCCGTGCTTTCCTTGCGAATACAACCAGGATAATGACAAGAATGATATCCATTAATGCAAGCAGCAGCGGAATAAATACCAGATTGTCATTGACCGCAATGAATTCTTCGCTCAAAGAGAAGTCGTAAAGTCCGTGCATCAGCCAGGCAAGCGCGAAGCCAAGCCATTTCTGTGCACTGTTTCCGTTCTTTCTTCCTTTTCCATAGTAATATCCGACGATGAAGCCGTAGCCGGCATGAGGCAGACAGATGCCGCGTACCAGAACAACAGGAACGCTTGCGCCGATTGCGTAAACAACAGATTCGAGAAGTCCGAAGCCAATGCCGACAATTGTCATGAAGGCAGTGACATCCAGCCACGAATACGGGTATTCCGTTTCCTTCAGCACTTTTTTTAGAGCAAAATATTTTGCGACTTCCTCGCTCAGCGCAAGCACGATGAATGTGTACAGTGCCTGATACAGAAGCGGATGCGTGTTATGAAATCCTGTGAGCCTCAGAAGGATATGACTGACAGCGGAAAACAGCATCACCGGCAGAATGCATAATGCGCCGCGCTTGAATGCGTCATTGCATAAAGCACGGTATGCGTCATCCTGGTTCAGCCTGTTTCTGAGCCAGAAAAACAATGCTGTAAGCGGAATAAAACTGATAATAACAGCCACGATAAACATGATCTGATTTCCCTTTCTCTCCTGTCTAATTGTATTTCCTTCTCAAAGATTCGCAATACAATCAGTCCTTCGGACTCCAGTTTTCCTGCAGTTCATCGATCTGCAGGACACCGGGAACCTTTACCGCGACCTGATACTGGTCTTCATATACAATCTCGCCAGGTGTATTTGTGTATACGAGAAAATACGGATGATGATACTTTTCCAGAAGCCATAGTGCAGGCCGGATCATCTTCATCATTTCCTCTGAGTTCTCCGTCTTGAAAAAGCAGACCACCTTTTCCTGATTCCTGCACTGGGGCGGCCACGGCAGGAATTCAGCGAACCAGCTGTCAATCTCACGGTAGAGAGCCGCGTCTTCCTCTTCCATGACATCGTTCTGCACAAGCTGCCAGCACATGCTGAAAATACCTTTGGCATACATTGTATTGGCTGCCAGTTCCAGCCCCTGAATTCTGACATATTTATAGTTCATAATGACGCTCCGATTCCAGGTTCACATGCCTGCATGTTCTCAGTTAATACTATAACTGTTACTGCGGTCCTGTGTGAAGTGCTTCCTGTTTCAGATTGACTGCAGCACCGGAAATGAAAAAGCCTCATGCCGGATGGCACAAGGCCTGATCTGAACGCTATCTGATTCTGCGGATTATGGAAGCGTAGTTCCGCTTCTGTACTGCCCTGCCGATTGGATTTGACAGAATGCCGGCCGCAACACCTGTGATCCATGCATATTTCCAGCCGATCAGGAATCTGGTCAGAGTGACTGCAGCAATCACAGTGCACCAGTATATGAACTGAAATCTGCCATTCGCTTTGTTCAGTTCTGCAACAACATCAATTCCGTCTGAGGAATGCGGCGCATTCTCGATAAACTCCGCTGCCCCGGCCGGTCCGCTGCAGGAGCGGAAATCTTTACTGCATGCCTTGGCTGCCTTTCTGAATGCGGAATTGTTCAGAATTTCCAGTACAGCACTGCGGATGCCATCTGCTGAATCGTCTTTCAGAACGATACCGGCGCCGATCTCCGCTGCCCTTCTCGCAACAGCTTTCTGCTCATTTGTCTGCGGATAGAGCACCATCGGAGTCTCCATATACAGGCTCTCAGAAACACTGTTCATACCGCAGTGCGTAATGAAGACATCCGCTTTGGAAAGAATCTCAAGCTGGTTGACGTATGGATATACCTGAATGTTGTCAGACAGTGTTCCCAAAGCACTGCGGTCAATCGCGTTGCCGCAGGAAATGATGACATCAAGATTCTGATCTCTGAACGCTTCGATACATTTTGAATAAAAATCAGGTCTGTCATTGATGACAGTTCCCATGGAAATATAAACAAGCGGACGTTCTTTTGTTTTATCCGGAACAGCATCCGAAAATACAGAAGGTCCGACAAATGCATAGTGATCTGAAAAACTCTCGGCAAAAGGCTGAAAATGCCGTGACGTATAGACGATGCTGTCCGTCTGATTGCCGCTTTGTATCAGTGACAGGAAGCCATTCACATGATAGCCGCAGGGCTCCAGCTTTTTCAGTTCCTTTGAAACTCTCGGCAGTCCCAGAATCAGATCTGCCATTTCTTTCAGACTGTTCTTCATGTATTGCGAGGAGAGCTGGTTGAAAGCAAATGTACTGGTGGAAACCACCATCGGCACATGATGCTTCCAGGCATTCAGTTTTCCCCAGAAACAGACAGAATCCGTAAATACGACGTCAGGCCTGAATGTTTTAAACTCTTCATCCAGAAAACTGTCCATACTGAGCGTGATCCGGATATCCTGAATCGACATTTCTGTGGAAGATACTTTTTTCAGCCCGGACTCTGCCTGTTCCGTGAGCTCCGGCAGATACGCATCACATGAGATGTATTCCGCCCCTGCTGCCCGGATCTTATCTTCAAACGCATTGAATGAATAGAATCTGACGTGATTCCCGCGTTTCACCAGTTCTGCGGCAACCGGCAGCATCGGGTTTGTATGCCCATGCGCAGGTATGCAGAAAAAGGCAATCCTTTTCATTCCCCATCACCGTCCTGATCCCGGAATGCTGCTTCAAACAGTTCTGCAAATGTACCTTTCGGAGGAATCGCGATCCCCCGCTTCTCATCGCCGAGAAGAATCAGAGTATCTCCGGGTTTGATTCCGAAGATATCCCGAGCCTGTTTCGGTATGACAATCTGTCCTTTTTCTCCGACGGTAGCCGTCCATGCATATTTTCCTTCCGGTGCTTTCATGATTATGCCTCCAAAGTATGATTTGTATAACTAATTATACTTAATTTCTTCAAGCAGACAATAAGGGAAAAGAAAAATGGCAGAATAATGACTGCCAGTCTTCTGTCATATTTCTTTTTTAACGGCAGTACTGCCGTATACGATCTCATCTGTGATTATGCTCTTCGATCCAGATTTCATGCAGGATGGACGTAATCCTGGCCACATATTCCTGATCGGTGAGAAATCCGTTTTCATGCAATGTATTGAGTTTTGCAAGTACTGTAAAATCATCTTCACGGAATTTCTTTCTGACCAGATCGATGATCAGTGAAGCCTGATTCTCTTCGTATCCTTCTATGATCTTTTCTGCCAGGCTGATTTCTTTCTCAGTTTCCATACCCGTCTCCATACAATTCTATTGTGAACTACAAACGACTGAAGTCGCTTGCTTCCTGCTTCACAGACGAATTCTTACAATCCATACCTTTCAGCATGAACGCAGAGGAATCAGCCTCCACAGGACTCTGAGCTCTTCGTTCCAAAGAGACTTCATGATCAAAAAGCACCGCTTCCAGTA
>ONSK01000122.1 GCA_900320455.1 uncultured Erysipelotrichaceae bacterium
TGGCCGCAGGTGCTGAAAAAGCGCGGCGTACTTACAGTCATCTGGATTGTCCTTGCTGTAATCCCGGCTTTTGCCGTAAAACTGCTCTTTTCGTAACTTTTCCGGGAAAAGGGATTGACTGTGGACAGACTCCATAGTGCAGTATAATGACGGAGGGCAGTATATGAAGGTCAATGAACTGGAAAAAAGACTCGGTATATCCCGTGACAGTATCCGCTTCTATGAAAAAGAAGGACTGATTAGACCGAAGCGTTCTTCCAACGGATACAGAAACTATACGGAAGAGGATGAGGAAATCCTGCGGAAAGTCATTCTGCTGAGAAAGCTGGGCATCTCCGTCGAACAGATCAGGAATCTGCTGGATGGAAACTGTTTTCTGGATGAAGCCATGGAAGAAAGGATTCATGTCATCAGAAGCGAAATGGAAGCACTGAACGGTGCCCTGAAGATGGCGGAACAGATCAGAGACGATCATGTCACAATGACATCCATGGATGCCGTGAAGTATCTGAGTGCCGCGGACGAAATAAAGAAACAGGGCGGCAGATTCTCAGACCTTGTCCATGACAGCATCAGTCTTTCCAGATATCTGTATGAAGAAGTCACGGATCCTCTGAAACAGAAACGCACCTGGATCATCACGCTGATAGCGGCAGCGCTCTCCGCCGTCATCTGGCTGTTTGCCGGAAAGAACAGAGAAATCCTGTCCGTGACACTTTCCGTCATGAGTCTGATCACATTGTTCATGAGCTTTTCATCAGGTTTCCGGCATACCGGCATGAACCATTCCGCAGGTACGGGAAATCTCGGATACATCGATCACAGACAGAAACAGAAGAAAGACGAATCATGGATTGACGGGGAAATGCTCTGGAGCTGTGTGCTGCTTGTCATTCTCAATCTGTTTGTTTCGCTGATTTGAAAGAGGGAAACCTCTTTTTTTGTATAATTGATGTAAGAAAGCTGTGTATGTGTACACAGTTATGATTGAGGAAGGATATGGACGACAGAGATCTCATCAGCCTCTTCTTCCGAAGAGATGAAAGCGCGATACAGAAAACGAGTGAGAAATACGGGCACTATTGTTTTACTGTTGCCTGGAATATTCTCTTTGACAGGGAAGACAGCGAGGAGTGCGTCAATGACACCTGGCTGAAAACATGGGATCTGATTCCGCCGGAAAAACCGAAGAAGCTCCAGTTCTTCTTAGCGAAGATCACCAGAAACTTCGCATTGAACAGACTCAGAACCAATACGAGACAGAAACGGGGCGGCGGTGAATATGAAACCGCACTCGAAGAACTGGAATATACGCTTCATACCGGAAGCGATCCGGCACAGGATCTGAATGCGAAAGAACTGGCATCCGCTGTGAACAGATTCGTGAAGAATCTTCCGGAAAAAGAGCGGAATGTTTTTATCCGCAGATACTTCTACCTGGAAACACCGAAACAGATCGCTGAAAGATATTCCATGGGCACAAACAACGTCAGCGTGATGCTGAACAGAACAAGAACCAAGCTGAAAGAAGCGCTGGAGAAAGGAGGATATCTGTGAAACTGAGTGAACAGATCATGGATGCCATCGGGGAAATCGATGAATCCCTGCTGGAAAAAAGTGAAAAGAGAAAAACATCCTTCAACTGGAAATACTCTCTCGCAAGTGTATTTGCGATCCTGGTGCTGATGCTGGGTCTGCCGCTTCTGTCAAAGAATGCCCCGGCTTCCGGCGGTGTCAATTACATGCCGGAACAGAAGGAAGTCGATGACGCTGTGCCGAAGTCCGCTGCCGCTGATACGGAACAAACCGCCATTGTCGGAGAAAGCAGGATGCTTGCAGTGACACATGCGGATGACGGCAGCGCGCTGAGTGAGGAAGAACTGCTGGCAGAGATACAGAGAATCACGGAGATGGGTTTTGAGGTAACCGTGCAAGATGATGAGCTGCTGATCGGCGGCAGTGAGGAAATGTGGAACAGTTTTGAGGAGAATGAAGAATACACATATCTCTTCAGGGAGGCAAGTGAATGAAGAAGATAATGGCAGTCATGATGGCAGTGATGCTTGCCGGCTGCGGTGCGAAAAACGGTCATGTGGCCATGTATGAATCGGGCGGGGCCGGGGCTGACAGCGCGTATCAGTCAAAACCGGCAGCTGCCTATGAATCCAAAAATGACATTGCGGACAATGAGTCCTATCAGGAAACATCTGAGCTGACAGCTGAACAGACATCTGAAAAGCTCGTATATACAGGATCACTGACCATCCAGACACTGGAATATGAAAACAGTGTCAGGGCGCTGAAGGATCTGATCCGGGCGAAGAACGGAATCATCGCCTCCGAAGAGGAATATGACAATGACAGATACTGGTATTCCTCTCTGGAAAGCAATGGAACACGTCATCTCCATCTGACCGTCAGGATCCCGACAGCTTCCTTTGAAGCATTCCTGAATGAGATGGAAGGCAGCGGAAAAGTCATTTCCAGATCCACAAACGTCGTGAATATCACGAGACAGTACAATGACGTCAGCGTGCAGATCGAAGCCCTGCAGAAACAGGAAAAACGTCTGCTGGAAATGATGGACAAGGCGGAAACCATCGAAGACATGATCGCGGTGGAATCCAGGCTTACAGATGTGCAGGCTCAGCTCAACAGCTTTCTGACACAGCGCTCATCGATGGACAGGGACGTGGAATACTCCACCGTCACAATCAGTCTGGATGAAGTGAAAGTCTATACGGACAGCCATCCGAACTTCTTCGGACAGCTCGCTGAGTCATTCACGGAAGGATTCAAATCCTTCCTGTATACAGGCGGTGAGATTCTTCTCGGAATCGTCTACCGGCTGCCGTATCTGATCCTGATCGGTATCGCAGTATTGTTTGCCGCAAAGAAGAAAATCTGGAAAAAGCTTCCGAAGATCAGCTTCAGGAGAAAGAAAAAAGACAGCACAGAGTCATAACCGATTTATGACAAAGGCATCATACGCTGAGAACAGGCATGATGCCTTTTTTCTCGTATATTAAGAATTTCAATGCGTCAGAGGGAAA
>ONSK01000271.1 GCA_900320455.1 uncultured Erysipelotrichaceae bacterium
TGCATACGCTCCGCAAGCACCTTCTGCCTGTTGAGATATTCCGATACATTCACAGTACAGATGATATCGTCGATATCTGCGCAGTTGGTCAGAGCGTATAATGCTGAAACAGGTTCCTTGACGGTCGCTACCGAGAACCGTTCCCCATACAGAGGAACTACCGCACGATCTCCCTTTCTGAGAGGCTCGGCAGACGAATAGATTACTGTCGTGTCCTCATCGTAGTTGATTTCAAATCTGTAATAGTGCTTCATCTCTTATTCTCCTTATGCCTACTGGCTCAGTACCACTTCCTGGTACGCTGACACAAGCGCACATGGAGCGAAGACAGAAGTCTGTTTCCGCAGCATGAAGGACTTGCGCAGCCCTTGACAGGTCTTCCGGTCAAGGGTCCTTCAGGCAAGGATAGGATGCCGCTCGTGAAACCCTTGACGGCTCAGCAGTCAAGGGCGGTATCCGTATCAGACTTCGTACAAGAGCATGTCTGCGGGCCAAAGGACTTGTCTTGCCCTTGACGGGTCTCCAGTCAAGGGTCCGCATGGGCAAAGACATGATCGCAGTGTCGAAGCACAAGGAATCACACGCAAGGACGGCAGCGCCGCCTGATAGAATTTCGTCAGAAATTCGTATCCTTGCATGTGATTACGTATGTGCGATACGGAATGCGTACCAGGAAACTGCAAATGAATAAGAGTTAAACAGCCGGAGACAGCGGTGCATGCACCCTGTATCCGGCCATCAATAGAGGAGCCAGCATTCAGGGCGGCTTTGTCGGCCAGATGCTGGCTGAGCCGTTTGAACGGCGCCTCTCTCCGAAAACCAGGTATACGAGCTGCCTCAGATCGGGACAGCATACATTGCCCCATCGCCGACCCACTCGATCCACTCCTCCAGAGTTTTGGACTCATTGAATCTGATGCTGTGCTTTATGCTGCCGAGCGTAATGTTCCCATCTGAATAATAGACTCTGCCGTTTTCAATCTTCTCAATGAATCCGACATGCCCGCAGAAAAGACGTTCTTTGTGATTGCCAATCGTGATCAGGCACATCGATCTGCCCGTCTTCTTTGAAAAGACTGATCCAGCCTTCACCTTTGAGATATCAGTCTCCAGCGTAAATGCGCTGCTGTACTGCCTCGCAAGATTTGCGGCGACCTCACGCCCATTTCCTAGAGTTCCGTAGCTGTAGCCGTAATACTTGTAAAAGCGCCATCTCGTGAAAGAGGTACACTGTACTCCATTCCACTGTAATCCTGCTGAAACAAGATCATCTTTAATGACATCCCACATTGGATTATCAGCGCCGACATAATACTTTGTATTGCCATCATAGAGCATGTCTGCCTGTCCGCCGGTCGTGAGCTGCCTCAGGTTCTCTATGTCTGAATCATCTGTCTGCAGCGTGACCGCTGCGGACACAACTGTTATGAACAATATGAACGGCAGCACAAGCAGTACGGACAGCAAGACCCGCCTGAGTCCTTTGACAGGATCAATCATGATCATAATCAATGCCCATTTCCTTCTTCTCGCTGCTGGTCACGAGCACTCTGACTGGGATCCTCCGTGTCCCGCAAACAAGCAGTCCCTGACCCTGCTCAAAATCCATGATGATCTCTTTCTCACTTTCATTGAGACGGGTGAGCTTACTGATGTCATTACATGCATCCATGTTCAAGCCCATGATCATCTTGTATGCACTGTTGTTAAAAATGGCCTTTCCCTGCGTCAGGACTTTGTCATCTGCGAAGTCTCTTGGCTCCTGGGTGCCGACCAGCATGATGTTGTAATACTTTCTGGATCTTCGGAAGAACTGCGCGACAAGATCGGCAATCCTGTTCTTCAGAATCATCGTGTGGGCCTCATCAATGATGAATGCTGAATTGACATTCTTGTCCAGGCACAGCGTCCAGGCGTATTTGAACATGATGTAATAAAGAGCATTCTGAAGGTTCTCCGGTGCATTGAACAGTTTCTTCGTCGCAAAAGAAAGGATCTGCCGGCTGTCCTCAGGCAGATCAACTGTGGTATGTCCTACGAAGAAGTGTTCCCACTCTCCAAGGATCCTGCTCATCTTGATCTTTAGATTGTTCAGTAGTTTGACTTCTTCCTCAAATCCACGGATCTTCCTTTTTTCATCGATCTCAGCTCTGAGGGCCTGATCAAATTCCCGGAATGTAGGCATATCTTCCTTACGGATACCTTTAAAAGAAGAATACCTGCCATCCGGCCCAGGAATAATACCTTCTGAATTGTATGTCTTTACAATGAGATCTCCAGTCAGTGCAAGGATATCTTCCGTGATATCCGGAAACAGAAGCTGCAGGATAGTATTCACATCTTCGATCACCTGCTTTATCGCAAGATCCGTATCATACATCTTTTCATCATCTTCATCTTCCTCTGTGGATATCGGTTTCAGGTCAAAGATGTTGATCATGTTTTCTCTTTTTCCCCAGTCAACGACAGTACCGCCATACATCCTGGTCATGTTGATGTTGCTGTTTTCCGGATCGATCCAGATCACACGCATCCTTTCCTTTATGAAGTAACGGATCGTCAGGTCCATCATCGTCGTTTTCCCTGATCCGGATCCGCCGCATACAACAATATTCCCGTTGATACGTCCTTCTCCAGGTGCCTGGGAAGGATCATGATAATAAAAAGCAGGGTCCCATATAATGATCCCTGCATTCTGAAGTTCCTGCCCAAGAAGGAATCCTTTCGGATCCTTCAACGTTTCAAATACGAATGGATACAGACCGGCCACAGATCTGGAGGACAGCAGAACACCATAATTTGTTCTGATGATATAGGGCTGATCGATCTTCGTCCATAGCGGTGTCTGCATCTTGAATGACTGATCCATCATGAATCGCGGAATCACAGTACTGAAACTGTTGGAA
>ONSK01000029.1 GCA_900320455.1 uncultured Erysipelotrichaceae bacterium
CCCATCGGGAAGAACCACGGTTCATAGTCCTGAATGAAGTATCCGTACTGCTTTGCCGGAATCTTTCTGACCATTTCCAGCGTCTGCCAGCCGGTCACAAAGCACAGTTCATATTCAGCGCGGGGATTTGCGCCGACATAGACGAAGGCTGCGCATGTCTCATAGAATTCATCGATTTTCTGGGCTGCCTGTTCATCTGTTGTGCGGTGGTCATCCTCACTGTAGATATCGCATTCATAGCCATGACGGATCAGGGCATTGACATTCTGAATGATCGTTCTGTGTCCGCCGCTTCCCTTTCCGGGATAGGGGATCACCCAGGCGATCTTCTTCTTTTTCACTTCCGGGGATACGTTGGCATCCATGTAGCTGCGGCGGATTCTCTGCCAGCGGTATGTTTCCATATCCAGCTCGTATTTCTGCGCCACCATCTCTTCAATGGAAACGATCTCCTTGTATTCGATATCGCAGTGCACGGAAGACGTGACGCTGTCGGTATGCTTGCGGTAGTAGTTCAGGCATTTCGGACTGAATGCCAGGGATCCTTTTTCCAGCACCTTTGTATAGATGTACCAGTCTCCGGCAACCTTGAAGTTCTTCGCTTCCTCAAAGATGTCATGAAGACCGGGGACATTCTTCCAGACAACGCCGGAAACATTCAGGATCGTATTGAGCACGCTCAGGTACTTCTTGATTTCTTCCGAGCCCTCTGTCACAAATGCCTTGTCCCAGTGTCTGCTGTCAAACATGTTGTACAGATCCTGGCAGTTTTCCCGGATGACGTTGTTGTCATCATCAATGCGCGCCGCGTCACAGTAGGAAAGCACGACCTTCTCATCATCAAAGGGCTTCATCAGTGTTTCCAGGAAATGCGGATCACAGCTGTCATCCGCTTCCGCGATCCAGAAGTAATCACCGGTGACTTCCTTCAGACCTTTCTGCCACTGTGAGAAGACAAGCCCGCTGTTGGTTTCATTGAAGACGGTCCTGACCGGAATATCCTTGATTGTCTTGATCTTTTCAGCGATGAACATGCGGCTGTCATCGGTGGAACAGTCATCGAGAATGATCAGTTCATGAACCGGGTATGTCTGATGGACGATGGAATCGATTCTCTCATTCAGAAACCTGCTGTAGTTGTAGTTGGGAATGATGACCGATACCTTCTTCACGTTTTCCGTGACTTTCTGATCCGTGAATTCTTTATAAATATTGACTGTGCTCATAGCAAATCCTTTCATCCTTTCAGCTGGTAATCGTAATCACGTGACCAGCCGCTGCTGTAGTATGGATCGTGATCGATGTACTCCTGCCACCGCTCCTGCAGAACGGCGCATTCTTTCATATAGCGCTTCAGCTTTTCGCCGGCGATATCGTTTCCTCTGCTCTTGGACTCATAGTGATGCATCATCACATGAGGCAGGAAGATATTTCTGTAACCTGCCTTCAGAAGCTTCAGGTTCAGATCCACGTCATTGAAGGCAACCTGCAGTTCTTCATCCATCATGCCGACCGCCAGGAAGTATTCCTTCCTGACCATCAGGCAGGCTGCCGTATTGCCCGAAACATTATACGGTATTTTCAGATCATAGTAATACCCGCTGTCATTCGCGCCGCCATGGTGGCAGTGTCCGGCAATACCGCCCTTTCCCATCAGGATGCCGGCATGCTGGATGGTGTTGTCCGCAAACAGCAGGCGGATTCCGACGGCACCGGTTGTCTCACGCTTCGCCCAGCCGAGCATTTCTTCCAGCCAGTTTTCCGAGATCAGCTCTGTGTCATTGTTGAGCAGAACGATGTACTCGCCCTTTGCGTGATCCCTGATTGCGATGTTGTTGAGCCTTGAGTAATTGAAGGGCATCTTCATCTCAATGACTCTGATGTTGTCATGTTCTTTCTGAATCTCTTCAAAGAAGCGGAGGGTTTCCTCTTCTTCGCTGTTGTTGTCGAGAATCAGAATTTCATAGTTTCTATAGGTTGTCTTTTCCAGAACGGAATCAACGCAGATCTTCAGATCTTCTGCCAGATCCTTTGTCGGAATGATGATGGATACCAGCGGTTCATCCTTCAACCGGAAATGGGTGATCCAGGCATCGTTCTCTGTTTTCTCAAGAACAGCGTCTTCATTTCTCTTTTTCAGATACGCTTCAACAGTTTTCATACGGCATTCTTTCGTATTATCCGCGAAGAGGATCTTTTCGACGTGTTTCCGTTTCAGCGGCTTTTCGGAAAGATCCAGCAGATATCTGTACAGATTGATTTCCGTATGGTCTTCTTCTTTCAGACATTCTTTTCTGATCACGAAGACGTCGCCGATATAATCGCATCCAAGCAGTGTGTCCGCTGAGAAGCAGGGCTTCAGCTGCGGATCGTATCTGCCTGTTTCATCTTTTCTGTCGCTGTCAAAGGAGACAAAGTCATATCCTTCGCATTCCTTCAGATACGCGAAGAACGGTTCGTACAGTTCCGTATCCTTTCCCGCAAAGCAGATGTATTCCGTATTCACCTGGGATAGATCAAGCTGTTTCTGATGCAGGACAGGATAGCCGTGGAAGTTTTCTTCCGCAAGCGGTGTGATGAACGTCACATCCGCTCTTCCTGTCTCTTGTCTGTATTCCTGCTTTTCAAGCCAGGCATTGTAGGAATCGCGCTCACGGGGATCATAGGAATGCTTCGGCACAGCGCTTTCCACACGCCGTTTCTCGGAAGCCAGCTTTTCCTTCCAGGCCTTCGGCGGAACCAGGAAGTGATATTCCTTCCACGCCCAGCGCAGTGCACGTCCGGCGTTATGCATTGTTCCGCTGATCTTTTCAGCGGATTTCTGAAGAACGCTTTTTTCATCACTCTGCCAGTCCGCGAGTACTACTGTTTCATCTCCGGTTTCGGCAACGATCCTGATTCGCTGATATATGCCATTCAGCGTAACAGCAGCTTCAATGCCGTATGTATTGTCCTCAATGGGCATATGAAAAGCGGCGCATACATCATAACGGGATACTTCCGGCTTCAGCACTGCTGCTTCGCTGCCGTCCGCAAGAATCTTCACTGTATATGAATCGGAAAGAACCCAGGCCTTCAGCCGAATTTCAGTGTTTCCTCCGCTTTGGATGATACTCACTTCGTCTGTGCTGTGATTGGCCATTGGTTCCTCCTTTCGCCGCATGCTGTTTACTCTTTAACGTCTGTATGTCTGATTACTTTTGCAAATGTCGTAAAAAAGCATCTGACATCCATCATAAATCCAAAATGTTCTACATAGTAGCCGTCATATCTTGCCTTTTCTGCATCATTCAGTGCATCCCTGCCATTGATCTGAGCCCAGCCCGTCAGTCCGGGACGCAGATCATTAGGGGTCATACCGTATTTCCCGATATATTTATCACGCTCTTTGATGAGATTATCCTGATTCCATAATGCCGGGCGCGGCGCAATCATTGCCATATCGCCTTTCAGAACGTTTACAAATTGAGGAAGCTCATCAATAGAATATTTGCGTATAAAGCTTCCTACCTTTGTAAGATATGGAGAAATATCATCTATATCTTCTGTTGCCAGCTGATGAGGAGCATCCATCTTCATAGAGCGGAATTTATAAATATCAAACAGTTTTTTATGTGCACCGACTCTTTTCTGTGTGAAAATTACCGGTCCGGACGGGTCTTCAATCTTGATCGCTATTGCTGTAATCAGATATACAGGAATCAGAATTATAACAGCAACCAGTGAAAGAATAAAACCGAGGATCCGTTTAACATAAAGATACATAGTCATTCCTCCTGATTTCAGTAAGTAAATGTCGGATTGAATAAGAGGTGTTTGTTATAGTACGGATCACCTTTTGTGATCATTTCTTCCCATTTGTCCGCAAAAGCATTCATTTCTTTCCTGAATCTTTCTTTATTCTCAGGAAGTGTGTCAGAACCTCTGCTTGCGGATTCGTAGTGATACAGCTCTGCCCACGGTGTAATGACGTTATTGTATCCAGCCTTCATCAGGCGCAGACAGAAATCAACATCATTATACGCTATTGCAAAGTTATTTTCGTCAAAGCCTCCATATTCCGTAAACAGCTCTTTCCGGATCATCATGCACGCCCCTGTCACTGCTGATGTATCACGAACATAAATTCTTTTCAGCATGTATCCGGGATCACCTCTGTTTTCAAACTGGAAGGCATGCACAGCAACATTCTCTCTGGATGGTCCGATAATGACACCGGCATGCTGGACTGTGCGGTTTTTATAATACAGCTGGGAACCGACTGCACCAATCCTTTTCTGTACAGCCAGTGATGCCATTTCTTCCATCCACTCCGGTGAAATCACCTCTGTATCATTGTTCAGGAAGAGAAGGAGATCACCCTCTGCTTCACGGGCGGCCTCATTGTTCATCGCTGAATAGTTAAACGGACGCGGATCAAAAATCACCCGGATATTGCCATACTGCTTCAGCTGCTCATAATAGCGGAGAACAGAAGTCTGTACCGACCCATTATCAACAATCAGAATCTCGTAATTGTCATAATCCGTATACAGCAGAATGGAATCAATACAGTTCTTCAGCATACTGTATTGATCTTTATTGGGAATGATGACACTGATGCGCGGACGGACAGCCAGCGGATATCTGATCCTGTAGGCACAGCCCTCCGGCAGTGTAACAGAGACTTCCGCATCAATTCCCTGAGCCTGAAGATGGTCATGAACTGCTTTGATTCCGGCAGTCACGGCATAAGGTTTTTCCCCGGCACCGGATGCGGTGCTTCCTTCATGAGCACGCCAGTAATAGCGTACTTCCGCTGCATGTGAAAACTTTGGCTTCAGCTCTGCCATGCGCAGGAACAGATCATGATCCTGGGCACCATCATAGCCGGTTCTGAATTTTCCTGCCTTTTCAAACAGACTCTTTCTGAATACAGAAAAATGACAGATATAGTTGTTTCCAAGCAGATCGTCATACGCGAATTCTGTTTTGTAATGAACAACTCTGATATTCCGAACATCGTCTTCCAGAAATGACATTTCATCGGAATAGACAAAATCTGCGTCTTCTTCGTTGATCTTCTTCACGGCATCAAATACCGCTGAAGGATGCAGAAGATCATCATGATCCAGCAGAGCAATATATTCACCGTCCGCAAGTTCCTCGCAGGCATTGGTATTCAGAGCAATCCCCCGATTCTCTTTCAGCCGGGAATAAACGATTCGCTCATCATTCCCCCGCATTTCTTTTACTGTTTCTTCCACATAGCCATGCGCTTCATCAGACGCATCGCCAAGGCACAGCTGCCAGTTTGCGTAAGTCTGTTTCTGCACGCTTTCAATCAGCTCACGCAGGTATTTTTCCGGCGTATTGTAAAGAGGCACCAGAATAGAAACTTTCACTTCTTTTTCAAAATGTGTTTTTCTCTCTTCCGCAAGTTTTGTTTCATCCACAGCCAGAATACGCTGAACAAGACGGTTCTTCCGGATATCCTCTTCCGTCTGCTGTTCCTGCACAGGGGCATCGGATTCTTCTTTCGGATGGCGCAGCACATTCACCAGACTTCTTGCCGGCTTTGTGGCCCTCCAGAACGGGCTCTTCAGTATTGCGTCATACTTTTCATCCATTTCAGTCAGACGTGCAGCTGTGGCATCAAGAATCCTCTGTGTTTCATCAAGAACACGCTGCTGTTCCTTAACCTTTTCAATCAGTTCTCCGGACGCGCTTTCATGCATCGGATTCACAGGATTGCACACTGCACATAGTGCATCCAGTCTTGTATCGTCTTCTCCCGGAACCAGGAAACGTATATCAAATTCCAGCAGCATATGGTCGCCCTTTTTCCCGGATACGATTCGAAGAAACGGTGTGCAGCTGTCAAAAACATAATTGACACCGTCAACGTGTGCTGCGTTGGAAATGATTTCCAGTTTATCAGTCTTTGCTGTAACACGCAGATGAAACAGCATACACGCAAAGCCTTCCTGCGGACTGATCAACAGAGTATCTGATTCTTCCGGCAGATGAATCTCCCGCATAATGTGAATGCGTTTTTCAGTAAATACATCCTCTGCTGCTTTTATTTTGTTTTCTGCACCGCTGAAACAGCAGTCATATCTGATTTTGAATTCAGCCACGTCATTACTCCTTACCGCACTATTAATCTATTGTATTATACAGGATTCCAAGTTCTCATAGAGAAAAAGATGACATCGTAATGCCATCTTAAGAATCATTTTTCTGAATCATCTCGCTGATCAGTGACTGGTATGTATCATCCCGGCAGCAAAGTATTCTCAATTCGTTAATTTGCAATTTGAAAGAAGATGCTTCTGCATCATAATGTGCCAAAATATACAAACAGCATTCTATCCTTGCCGTTCATGTCCTTGAGAATCTCGTATTTTGCTTCCGGCAGTGTGCTTTCGACCAGCGCGCTCATTGCCTCCCGCTGGTTCCAGCCCATCTCGAATGCCATGAAGGATTTTTCCTTCATGATCCTGCGGCAGGTGTCAAAGACACGGCGGTAGAAATACAGACCGTCCTTTCCGCCGAACAGCGCCACATGGGGCTCATAGTCGACAACCGATGATTCCATCTCCTCATCCTCGGGAATGTAGGGCGGATTGCATATTAACACGTCGTATTTTGTCTCTTCCGCAAGCAGCGGCTCTGTCATATCACCGCACAGGAAGCGGATCTTCGCGCCGTTTTCCTCTGCGTTTTTCTCTGCTGTCTTTAAAGCATCGGCACTGATGTCGGTCGCGCTCATGTTCACCTTCGGCTCTTCCATGGCAATTGTGACGGCAATCGCGCCGCTGCCGGTGCCGATATCAACACAGCGGATCTCTTCCTGATCGGGGAAGAATTCATCCATGCGGGAAAGGATGTTGGCGCACAGCTCTTCTGTTTCCGGTCTTGGAATCAGGACGTCGGGATTGACGATGAACTTGTATCCGTAGAACCAGGAATAGCCGAGCACATGGGACATCGGTTCCTGTTTCAGGATCCGTGCCATGCCTTCATCAAATCGTTCTTTCAGATCTTCCGGCATTTCATTGTCGAAGTTCATATACAGGTTGTAGCGTTCCTTCTGGGAAAGCTCAACGAGAAATGCCATGACTGTCTCTGCCGGAACGTCGTTCTCTTCGCAGAGCTGCTCGTATTTTCTGACGCTTTCGGAGAATGTTGTCATACGTCCGCCTCTGCCAGCTTGCGCTTTTCTTCTTCCGCAAGCAGTCCTTCAATGACGCCTTCCAGCCTGCCTTCCATGATTCTGTCAAGCTGGGTGATCGTCAGACCGATTCTGTGATCGGTGACGCGGTTCTGCGGATAGTTGTATGTGCGGATCTTTTCGGAACGGTCGCCGGTGCCGATCTTTGCCCGGCGGATCTTTCCTTCTTCCTCTTCTTTTCTGCGCTTGTATTCTTCGTAGACTCTGGCGCGGATCAGACGCATCGCTGTTTCTCTGTTCTCAATCTGGGAACGGCCTTCCTGACAGTTGACGGTAATGCCTGTCGGCACATGGACAATGCGCACGGCACTGTCGGTCTTGTTGATATGCTGGCCGCCGGCGCCGCTCGCACGGTGTGTTTCAATTGTCAGATCCTTGGGATCGATTTCGATATCGCTGTCTTCCGCTTCCGGCTGGCAGAGCACCGTCGCTGTGGAGGTGTGGATTCTGCCCTGTGCCTCGGTCTTGGGAACACGCTGGACACGGTGTACGCCGGATTCGTATTTCAGTTCCTTGTATACGTCTTCTCCCTTGACGGAATAGATGATCTGCGAGAAGCCGCCCGCTTCGGAAGGTGAAGCTTCCATGACCTGGATCTTCCATCCTTTTGTCTCAGCGTATTTGGAATACATGCGAAAAAGGTCTCCGGCAAAGATGTTTCCTTCATCTCCTCCGGCACCGCCTCTGATTTCCATGATGACGTCATGGTCATCATCGGGATCACGCGGTATGAGCAGATGCTGGATATGTTCCAGCAGGCTTTCGCGTTCCGGTTCGCATTCCTCGAGTTCGGCTTTCGCCATCTCTTTCATTTCCTCGTCATTGTCCCTGAGCATTTCTTCCGCCTGGCTGATTCTATCATCAAGTTCCTTCAGCTTCAGATACGCATCCACCGGCTGACGTAGTCTTGCCTGTTCCTTGGAAAGCCTTGTCAGAAGCTTCGGATCTTTCAGTACTTCATCATCCAGCAGCTTTTTATTGATTTCTTCGTACTGGCTTTCAATTTCAGACAGTTTTGTGCGTACAGCATCCATGTTGTATTCTCCTAATCTTTGAGGTCCCGGTAGTCTTTGTTTTTCAGCATGTTCATGTGGAGACGGCGCAGTGCCTTTGACTCAATCTGGCGGATGCGCTCTCTCGTGACATTGCATTCATTGCCGACTTCTTCCAGCGTCTTGGGTTTGCCGCTGCCGTCAAGACCGAAGCGCATGCGCACGATCTTCTCTTCACGTTCCGGCAGTTCTTTCAGAAGTCTGTCAATCTGTTCCTTCAGGACGCTGTTGTTGGCATAAGCCACCGGGTCAACCGCAGACGTATCCTGAATCATATCTCCGAGCGTGCTTGTTTCCTCTTCTCCTGCCGGCGTTTCCAGGGAGACCGGATCCAGTGCGATTTTCTGGATCTCAATGACTTTCTCCTCGGTCATGCCTTCGACTCTCTCAGCGATTTCCTTCGCCGAAGGTTCTCTGCCGAGCTCCTGCATCAGCTGTCTCTGGGCACGGTTGACGCGCATCACCTGCTCTGTCACGTGGACAGGCAGACGGATATCCCTTGACTGGTCGGCAATTGCCCTGACAAGGGACTGGCGGATCCACCATGTCGCATATGTGCTGAAGCGGAAGCCCTTTGTATAATCAAACTTCTCAACAGCCCGGATCAGGCCGATATTTCCTTCCTGAATCAGATCCTGGATGGAAAGGCCCCTGTTAACATACTCTTTGGCAAGCGAAACGACAAGACGCAGATTGGCGGAAATCATCAGATCTTTCGCTTCCTTGTCTCCTTCCGCTACTTTTTTCGCTGTTTCGTATTCCTCTTCCGCGCTTAAAAGAGGAATCTCGCCGATTTCCTTCAGATAGACTCTGACTGAATCAGAAGGTCCTTTTTTCTTTTCTGTTTCCAAAAACGGATCCGGAGTATCCGCCTCTTCCTCTTCAGCTGCCTCTTCTTCTGCCTCTTCACGTTCTTCCTCAATCAGATCCGTTTCACCGGCAATGAGGATATCCTGGGACTGAAGCCAGTCAAACAGCGCTTCTTCGTCCTCTTCGCTCAGATGATTCTTTTCAGCTTCTTCAAGAAGTGCCTTCTGGGTGATCACTTCACCCTTTCCGGCTTTTTTCAGGAACTCTCCGCGGATTTCTTCCAGTGTTTTATGATTTTCCTGTTTCATAAAACCACGTCTCCTTCCTGCAATGATTACCTGTCTCTATTTTACACGAAAGATCGTCCGGAAGAAATACAGCCGCTTTTGATGCATCTATAAGAAAATGATAAGATCTCATCTTTCGTTTGTATTGTATAATCAGTTGCATACATTCCCTGATTTCGGGATATATACGGAAAGGCAGTATTTTACATGGATAGTATTTACAGCAGGACCGTCAGGATCTGTTTCACATTTCTGGCGGCTTCCACATTTCTTCTTCTGCAGGTGCGGTTTCTGGCGGATGATCTGTACAACGCCCAGGAATTTCCGCTGCCCCAGATCATCTACACACTGGCTGCATTGTTGATCACAATCGCAGGCACCAGGATATACCGGAAACATGAAAGAAAGATCAGATCGTTTCTGGTGCATCATGAAAAACACATTCTTGCCGGAACTATGGTTCTGTATCTGATCGCGCATACCGTCTTCTGCCGTCTTGCATATTTTTCCACCGGCTGGGATGCGTCGATGATTCTCTCCGCTTCCTGGCAGGAAGCAATCGGGAATCCGCAGATGATCAACATGCGCTACTTCTCCATCTTTCCGAATAACCTTCTGATCGTATGGATCTTCGCGTTTCTTCTTAAAATCAGCGGCTTTCTGTTTCATACACCGCGGCTGTTCTTCCTGACAGTTGTGCAGATCATTGAAAGCGGCATTGCGGCATTTCTTGTATATCGCATTGTCAAAGAGGAAACGGAAAGTATACCGGCAGCCTTTGCGGCATATTTCCTGAGCATTCTCTTCTTCGGCTTTTCGCCATGGCATATCATTCCCTACACCGATGCCGCGGCGATCTTACTCCCGGTATTAGTATTGCGGATGTTTCAGATCAGTCTCAGAAAAGAAGGAATGATACGGTATTGTCTCTGGTTTCTGACAGGATTTCTGTCACTGGTATCCTTCCGTCTCAAACCGCAGGCATTCATTATGGTAATTGCCGTCATGATGACATATTTCTTCTGTTCACTTTCTGCCAAAAAGGACAGATTGAATTTTCTGAAAGCTTCTCTTGCCTTTGTGGTCGGGTTTGTGTCCTTCCATCTGCTGTTTCAGAACTGCATGGTTCCTTCCCTCAATATCAGAACAGATGATCAGATGGCAGTCAGTTCCGCGCATTATCTGATGATGGGACTGAATACGTCCACTGACGGTGTCTTCGACGATGAGGATTATGATTATTCCCTTGCATTCAAAACAAAGGCAGAAAGAAACAGTGCGGATCTGAAGATGGCAGAGAAGCGTCTTCGTTCCCTGAGCTTCACGCAGCTGATCCGTCATCTTGGCCGCAAGCATCTTGTCAACTGGCATGACGGCACGTTTGGCTGGAATGGCGAAGGGCAGTTCTTCGCGCAGAAGACAGACTACGCCGAACAGCCTTTGAGCATGTTTATGACGTCGTTCATCTCTCCCGATCAGAAGCGCTATCCGCTGTTTCTTTCCTTCAAGCAATTGCTTTGGACTCTGATATTGATGCTGTGTCCGTGCTGTATGTTCTGCCGTAAAAAAAGCATGACGTACAGCGCAGCCATGTTATCGGTGATCGGTCTTGCGATGTTCGAACTGCTGTTTGAGGCAAGAGCCAGATATCTCTTTGTATTTTCTCCGGTGCTGGTGATCCTTGCCTGCCTTGGTCTGCATGCACTGTACGAAAAACGGCGGTCCTAACGATCGCCGTTTTCATATGTCTTCTCACTGATGATCCAGCGCGGACGCTGTTTTGTCTCCAGATAGGTCTTTCCCACATAGCAGCCGATGACGCCCAGGCTCAGCATCTGCATCCCGCTCATGAAACAGACGATGCATACGATGGATGCCCATCCGGCAGCGGTCTGTCCTTTCAGTGCCATGATGACTGCCCAGAGAATTCCGATCAGTCCAAGCAAGGCTGTGAAGGCGCCGAAGCGGGTGATCAGCTCGATCGGCTTGACGGAAAGCGAAGTGATGCCGTCCACCGCAAGATGGATCATCTTGCCAAGCGGGTAGTGGCTCTTTCCGGCTTCTCTTTCATGGCGCTCATAATAGACGCATGTGCTGCGGAAGCCGACCAGCGGAAACATGCCGCGCAGATAGATGTTGACTTCCTTGAAGTCGGAGAAATGCTGAAGCACACGGCTGGAAACCAGACGATAGTCCGCATGATTGTATACCGTCTCTGCCCCAAGCTTTTCCAGCAGCCTGTAGTACATTTCAGCGGTGGTGCGCTTGAACCAGGTATCGCTCTCTCTGGAAGAGCGCACGCCGTATACGATCTCACTGCCCTTCAGGTATTCATCCACCATCGCATCCGCCGCATGAATATCATCCTGCCCATCGCAGTCAATCGAAATCGTGATATCGCATCTGTCCTTTGCCTCCATCAGACCGGCAAGCACCGCGTTCTGATGTCCCCTGTTTCTGCTTTGCGAGATACCGATAAAGTGTTCATCCTTTTTTGAAAATGATGTGATCAGATCCCAAGTGATGTCTTTGGATCCGTCATTGACAAACAGGATCCTGCTCTGGTCACTGATCTTTCCGGCATTGATCATACCGGTAAGTTCCTGCAGGAACTGCGGTGCTGTAACAGGCAGCACTTCCTCTTCGTTGTAACATGGCACAACGAACCATAAAACCGGCTGTTTTGTTTGAAGCATACTATAGATTTTATCCCCCATTCATCAATGAGGAATTATACCACTATCCAGAGATATGGTAATACTGTTTGAAAATTTAAAAAAATCGCAAATGTCAGGCAAAGAAAAAAGCTCATTTCTGAGCTTCTTACTTAAGTCCGTATTTCTTATTGAACTTCTCGACACGACCCTGTGCCTGAGCGAATCTCTGACGGCCTGTGTAGAACGGGTGGCAGTTGGAGCAGGAGTCAACTCTGATTTCCTTCAGAATGGAACCTGTTTCGAATTCTGCGCCGCAGCTTGTGCAGATGACCTTCGCCTTGTAATACTTAGGATGTGTGTTTGCCTTCATTTTCTGTCTCTCCCTTCCGACCTTAAGCCTCTATGCGTGCTTAAAGAAAGTGCTCACTTATACTAACATAAGAATCTCAGCGTGACAAGAACGGAAATTACACGTTTATCCTCTCATTTCAGACGCACGATAATCATATGATCCTGTACCCGGATTCCGTCTTCTCCATGCGGCCAGAGATTCATTTCCCGGGCAATACGTTCCGCCTCCGCAAGCTGTTCTTTTGACGGCTCGGATACATGATATCCATAGGCGCTCATCGCTTCCGCAGTCTTGCTGGGGCCATAGAATTCCGTATGCTCAAAATAGGAATATCCGATGACTTCTCTTTCAAGCATCGTATCATCAACAGTATTGGACATACCGCCAATCAGACACAGTGCGTCGCCTTCTTCCGCGCCTTTTTCCAGTGCTTCCTGCCAGATCAAGCGGAATCTGTCTTTGTCCTCTTCCATGACTCTGACATGGGTGTAAAGAAGACGGGTGCTGATCTCAGCCTGCTGGACTGCGAATACAGCGCACAGCAGCAGCGGGATATATTTTACCTTCACAAGAGAAGCACAGCAGTACCAGGCAAGAAAGGCAATTGCCAGCACATAGCTGAACTGGCTTCTTGAGACAATCTCAGAAGCGGTGACCATCGTCAGCACAAACGGCATCAGAACGATACCGGCAAGAACGATGAGACGAGGTACTCTGTTCTTTTCATGCAGGAATACAGAGATGCACGCAAGGATTGTCAGGATCAGATACAGCGGTCCGTATTCCACGTGGTTTCCGATAAAGCCTGCGTTCATGTAATTAAAGATTGCGGCAATGTTCTCAGAGATGCTCTGTTTTCCCCAGAGGAACTGCTCGCTGAGATAGCTGCCGCCATGGATGTCATAGCGCATCTGTAAAAACATTGCGATGATCATACTGATCACAAAGGCGCCCGCAAGATAGCCGATCGTAATCGCAAATTCTTTTGCGGTGACCAGCTTTTCCTCATCCTGATGCAGATACAGGAAGAGGATGATCAGCAGTCCGCAGGCTCCAACAAATTCAAACGCCTGGTAGGAACCGAACAGGAAGATCATCAGAGCAAATGAGATGATCAGACTGATATTGTTTTTGTTCTTCAGCCAGTCTGAATACAGCAGTAATGCCATGGGCATGATCATCAGAAGGAAGCTGATGCATTCCATCTGATTGCGGTAGGCAAACTGCAATGCCCATACCGGATGACTCAGGAAGACTGCCCCGAAGATCCATGCGGCATATGATGGAACTGCGGGCATCCAGTAACTGAGAAGCACCGTCCATAATACTACGCCAAGAGGAATGCACAGGAAGAATATCGCTGCCGAGAAATAGGGATTGATGAATGTGAGTCCTGTCAGTTTCTTCAGGATCACCAGTCCCCACCTGCCGAGTTCCAGCCACTGTCCGTACCACTTGGCTTCGCAGCCTGCCGTATAGAAGCCTTCCGCGTCAAATGTCACGATGTCATGGGAAAGATATACACCGAAGATGCAGATGGAAAGCACGAAGAAGAACAGTGCCATGGCGCTGTTCTTTCTGACATAACCGGTGATATGATCTTTCAGATCCATAGTTACTTTCCTCTGTTCTTCAGTTTCCGAAGCGGTGCGGTGATTTTCCAGGAAGTGGAATTCATCGTTTCGTTGTACATGTTTCTGAGAATTGTATTCTCCGCTTCCAGTTCGTGAATTCTCTGTTCACGCTCATTCGCGAGTCTTGCAAGACCCAGTTCATAGCTGGAAGACAGGAACAGCTGTTCTCTGATTTGGAACGGATCGAAGCCGGATTCCAGCTGTTCTCTGTTCCGGATGATTTCTGCCATCCTGTCAAAGTGTTCATGAATGCGTTTTGTCAGCGCTATGATATCCGCTGGTTCTCTTTTCACCTGCAGATCGAAGCTCTGTTTCAGAAGCGTCATGTCTTCACAGCATGCGTCTTCTCTTTCAAGCAGCTTCATGAAGCCGTGGGATTTGTTGTAGTGATTCACATTGCATACGACTGCCCTGACGCCGTATGAGGTGGAAACGATTGCCCCGTGCAGCGAGGAGCCGATATAGAACATACCGTAAGATAACACATTCGGCAGATTCCATTTAACACAGCAGTCTCCTTTTGAAAAACCGCTGGTATCAGCGGTCAGTCATTGATTGTTTCACGCCAGATCTTCGCCCCGAGCGCCTGCAGTTTTTTGTCAATTTCGGAATAACCGCGGTCAATATGATACACGTTGTGAATTTCCGTGACGCCTTCTGCCATCAGGCCGGCAATGACCATGGCAGCGCCGCATCTGAGATCTGTCGCGCTGACTTTCGCCCCGTAGAGAGGTGTCGGTCCCTTGATCATCGCGCTTCCGTTAAACACTTCGATGTCCGCTCCCATCTTCTGCAGTTCAAGGCAGTGCTTGAAGCGTTCCATGTAGATTGTCTCAGAGACGCGGCTTTCGCCTTCCGCGCTTGTTAACAGCGTTGTCAGAGGCTGCTGGAGGTCCGTTGCGAATCCCGGATACGGCTTTGTCGTGATATCAACACCCTTCAGGTTTTCAGATTTCTCGATGATGACTTTATCAACGCCGACTTCCATCTTCACGCCCATTTCCTGGAGCTTGGAAAGCAGGGCGTCCAGATGCTGGGGGATGATGTTGTTGATTTCCATGCGCTTTGCCATGGCAGCGGCGATGATGATGAAGGTTCCTGCCTCGATACGGTCAGGAATGATCTCGTGGAAGCAGCCGTTGAGATGCGGAACACCGTCGATCTTGATGACGTTTGTGCCGGCGCCGCGGATCTTCGCGCCCATCTTGTTGAGCAGTGTTGCGACGTCGATGATCTCCGGTTCCTTGGCAGCGTTCTCGATCGTTGTTCTGCCTTCGGCGTAGACGGCAGCCATCATAATGTTGATGGTGGCGCCGACGGATGCGATATCCAGGAAGATCTTCGCGCCGGTCAGCTTCTCAGCGGATACGGTATAGCAGCCCTTCTCATAGACGACGGTTGCGCCAAGGGCTTCAAATCCCTTCAGATGCAGATCGATCGGACGGGGACCGAGATAGCAGCCGCCCGGCATGCGGATACGCACATGTCCGTATTTGCCAAGCAGCGCACCCATGAAGTAATAGGATGCTCTGAGCTTGGTGACAATGTCATTGTCCAGATCTGTATTGACCATGTTGGTCGGATCAATGATCAGA
>ONSK01000032.1 GCA_900320455.1 uncultured Erysipelotrichaceae bacterium
GGAAACGATGGACATAACAGCTACCGGATCCTTCGGCATTGTGCCCTTCTCGATACGTCCTGCGCAGATGTAGTCGAGAAGAAGAACACCCATCTCATTGCCGGATACCAGCTCGTAGGATCCGTCCGGACACTTCATGGCGATGCCGACACGGTCAGCGTCAGGGTCTGTTGCGAGCATCAGGTCAGCTCCGACTTCCTTGGCGAGATTCAGTCCCTTTTCCAGAGCCTCGAAGATCTCAGGGTTCGGATACGGACATGTTGTGAAGTAGCCGTTCGGATATTCCTGTTCCGGAACGATTGTGATATCTGTGATTCCCATGTCATTCAGAACATGTGTAACCGGTACGAGACCTGTTCCGTTGAGCGGGGAATAGACAAGCTTGAGTCCTGCCGTCTTGCAGAGACCAGGTCTGACCTGTCTTGCCTCAACTGCTTCATAGAAAGCATCCAGGCAGTCTTTTCCGACGAACTTGATCAGTCCCTTTTCAACGCCTTCAGCGAATGTGATGTACTTGGCGCCGTTCAGGACATCTGTCTTCTGAATGGAATCATAGACAACTGCCGCAGCATCGTCTGTCATCTGGCATCCATCCGGTCCGTAAGCCTTGAAGCCGTTGTACTTTGCCGGGTTGTGGGATGCTGTGATCATGATACCAGCGTTGCACTTGTAATAGCGTGTCGCGAAGCTCAGTGCCGGTACCGGCATCAGCTCATCATAAATACGGACGTTGATTCCGTTTGCCGCAAGAACACCAGCCGCATCTCTTGCGAAGTTCCAGCCCTTCAGACGGCTGTCATAGCTGATCGCAACAGTCTGATTGCCGCCCTGTGTTTTGACCCAGTCAGCGACACCCTGTGTAGCCTGTCTGACTACCCAGATGTTCATTCTGTTTGTACCTGCGCCGAGTGTTCCGCGCAGACCTGCTGTTCCAAACTTCAGCGCTACAGCGAAGCGCTCTTTAATGGCATTGTCATCATCGGCAATGCTCAGAAGTTCCGGCTTCAGATCGCAGTCAACGAGATCTGCTTCGAGCCATCTTTTGTACTCATCCTGATACATAATTATTATTCCTTTTTCCTTTCTCTTCTGCTGAAGAAAAAAGGGGAGATGCCAGAAGCATCCTCCCTTTTCGTTTTGTCAGCTTAATTAGGCAATGACTTTCTGTGCACGAAGTACGTCTTCGATTGTCTTGACAGCAGTTTCCTCATCTTCACCTTCGCAGGAGATTGTGATTTCGGACTGTGTCGGAATACCGAGGGACATAACGCCCATGATGGACTTCATGTTAACAGTGCGGCCCTTGTAAGAAACCTTGACTTCGCTCTTGAACTTGCTTGCAGAGTTGACGGCAACAGTTGCCGGACGTGCATGTAATCCTACAGGATCGATTACTGTAACGGAAATTTCTTTCATTAGATAAATTACCTCCACTAATTCTAGAAATATTTTAATACAACACTCTACACTCCGCAAGCGCTTTCATAATGCAATGCCGAAAGAAAACTCCGGAGCGTATGTCCGGAGTCATCATCACAGATTGTAATACTTTTTGAATTTGCCGTAATGCTCAAGATAGTTTTTCATCATGTGGGCATAGCGGCGCGGATGATTGTCACCCTTCATGAAGATCGGATTGACAACCTTGCCTTCCTTATACAGGCGTTCAACCTTTTCCCTGTTCTGCGGCTCGCGCACATAGGTTCTCGCAACGCCCTTCGGAACAACCGTCCAGAGATGTTCTTCCCTGGCGGCTTCAAACGGAAGCTCTCTTCCGTATACATACTCCTCAACAAGATACTTCGCGATATTGAATCCGGAGCCTGTGACGTAGTAGTTGGATCTGCCCTGGCGGGTGTTGATCTCAAAGAACTTGAACTTGCCGTCACGGCTGTCGTATTTGATATCGAAGTTGGAGAAGCCTACGTAGTGCAGTGCTTCCAGCAGCTTCTTTGCCTGCATCATCAGCTCTTCTTCATATTCAGTGATGATCAGGGCATGGTTGCCTTTGCCTAGCGGTGTATGCTCTTCCAGAAGGACGTGTCCGAGGCACATCATCTTCACCTGGGCATTGTGGTCGCTGTAGCACGTCAGTACGCGCATGTATTCATCATTGCCGGGAATCATATCCTGGATGATCATGTCGTCATCATAGCCGGCATCGTAGATCTGTTTCAGAACCGACTGCAGTTCTTCCTGAGACTGGATGATATAGACTTTCTCCTGTCCCTCAAACGGATGTTCCCAGTAGCCGATGCAGTCAGACGGCTTCAGCACCACCGGGAATTCCCACGGCAGCTTCACGTCATAGCTGTCACCGCACTTGAAGACATGGGTTGCCGGATGGTCAATGCCGTACTCATCGCACAGCGCGTAGAAGCGCTCTTTCTGCTGGAGGCTGTCCATCAGTTCAAAGTCGATATATGCCGCGATGGCATTCTCCGGGAATTCTTTCTTGTGTTTTGCAATCAGGGCAACATAGGAGTCACCGCATCCCACAAGAATGACTTTCTTGTCCTGGTGTTTCCTGCAGAAATCCCTGACGGTAAACAGGAAGTATTCATCCCTGTCAATTCTTTCATCCGCCGTGTAGTCAATGATGAAGGAATCCTTGCTCGGACCTGTCGGGTATTTACCGAAGGTATGGCATTTGACTCCATATTCCTCATAAAATGCTCTGGCAACACTGTATGTATTGATATCACCGCCGAAGATCATCGGCACAAATGGCTGTTCACGAAATTTCATACTCTTCCTCGCTTATCACGGAGAAAAGTATATCACGTACCGTTCAGAATTGCTTGCCTTCCTTTGTTCCGGCAAGAATATTCAGGAGTTTCTGCATGCCGGAAGCGCTTTTTCCGAATTCCTTGATGGAGGAACCGGCAATCTCTGAAGCGTCTTTCAGCGTATATGTCCGCTCGACGCCGTCAGTATAGCGGTATGTGACTTCCGAAAGATTCTCCACACCTGCCAGCATGATGCAGGCAAGATCACGCGCACCGTACTGATCATGGTCCTTCATATCCGCATCACTTCTGAGGTCTGTTTCCAGGATCAGTCCGTACGGCTGCTTTTCTGTCTGCAGAATCATCTTCGTAAAGGAGATACGTGTCAGATTCGTACGCCAGTTCAGTCCCGCAACACTGAGCAGATTGCTTACACCGGAATTGTTTCCGACATATTTCACTCTGTTCTTAAAGATTCTGGCTGCCTCAGCGGAAATACTGATTCCATCCTCATACAGCACATATCCGGATTCTGTCACAACCTGTCTGATTTCACCGGATGCGTTATAGGCTTCC
>ONSK01000034.1 GCA_900320455.1 uncultured Erysipelotrichaceae bacterium
ATTCAGGAATGACTGTTCTTTCGCCAAAAAGGCTGTCGATCGTTTTTTCATATTCCGAGATATCACCCGGCACGCCGACGACGGGATACGTCAGGATCTTACCTTTCCTGTCGACAAAGAACGATGTCGGGAATGCATCCACGCCAAGCTCTTCCATTCCTTCATACGGCAGAATGTTGAGATACGTAAGATTGTTCTTTGCGATCAGCGCTCTGCACTCATCCGCTTTTTCACCCGCGTCATCGCAGATGCCGAGAATTCCGGCATCCTTCTTCTCCAGACGGCGGTGAATCTTGCCAAGCTCTTCCAGTTCCTTTTTGCACGGGCCGCACCAGGTTGCCCAGATGTTGATCATTGTGACAGCACGCTTAGAGAACAGATCCTCGCTCTTTACCGGATTGCCGTCAATATCCTTCGTTTCAAATCTGATCGTTTTCCCGATCAGTTCAGCTCCCTGGATCTGCGGTCCGATATATTCCGCGTTTTTCAATGCTTCGATCAGCGATGTCTGAAGCGCTGTGAATTCGTCCGTGAATGCCGGCTCAATCGCCTTTCTGAAACTGTCTTCGCTTTTGCGGTCGGTAATCGCGTAATAGGCGATATCTTTGTAAGTGCCGGTTTTGATGAAGCTGTCTTCGGATACTTCTCCCATCTTCAGCTTTTCGGCAATCTCTTTCGGACCAAGTGCGCTGTCAGCGCCGATGACTACCAGAAGACAGCCCATGGCTTCCGCTGCTTTCAGCTTGTCTTCCTCACGCAGCTCCCCGTTCTGAGATTTTTGGGCCATTGCCTTCATATCTTCCGCGGTGATTGCCATATAGTTGTACATCATAAAATAGATTCCGTCTCCCATGTCTCCGATTGCCATCGGTGATACCTGTCCTCTGGTATGTTCAAAGACATCGGGATACGTCACCCTCAATCCCATGTTATACACTGTATCTGTTCTTGCCATATGATTATCCCTTTTCTGTTTTGTTATTTTTTCGCCGCTTTGTACGCATCCACTTTTCTTCTCATCTCATCATCCATGTTCCAGAGATATTTGAAAGATGCCCAGGATCCAAGTACCAGGATACCCGGAAGCAGAGCGCACAGTGTCTTGATTCCGGCGATGGTGCCCGCCGACTGGACTGTCGCGGAACCGCTGTATCCGATCAGTCCCAGCAGGAACATCGCTGATGAGTTTCCGATGGTCTGTCCCACTCTTCTGCTGAGATTGAAGGTACCGTAGATGGATCCTTCTGTTCTCTTTCCGGTGATCATCTCATTGTAGTCAATTGCCTCTCCGACAAGTCCCCACTGCATGTAGATGGAAATAAACGCGAAGCCCATGGCGGTATTGCTTAAAACGGCATATACCCATGGATTCATATTCATGAACATCAGTCCCGCATAGATTCCGAGATAAAGCACACAGCTGATTAATAATCCATACCGGATCAGTTTCTCCAGTCCGATTTTATTGGCAATCATCGGACCGGTAATGAAGATGATGATCATCGCGGGAGCGCTGAACAGTGTGCCGTAGGAAGCCAGGGAGATATCACCCAGCACATCCGAATACATGTAGTTATTCAGGGTGTTGCCTACATACTGCATCATGCAGATGAAGAGTCCGTGCACGCAGAGCGCCACAAACGGACGGTTCACCTTAATGACCTGCAGGATATCCGTGACTTTGATATTATCACTGCTTTCATTCTGACTGCCTGTTTCCAGACGTTCTTCCGTCCAGAAGTAGTGCGCCATGCACATGGCAAATCCAATCAGTGCACAGAGCCCGGCGCCGATCGCATATCCGATGGCATTTGTTTCTCCGAACTTCTTCAGAAACAGCGGCATGATAAACAATGAAATCAGTGTTGCGCCGGCACTGCCGATGCCTCTTGCGGAAGACAGAGAAGCTCTTTCCTCATCGGTATCCGCCATCGCGGATAACAGAGATCCCATCGGGATATTAAACATCGTATAAGCGCCTTCATAGATGATCTTCAGTCCGAACAGCAGACACAGTCTTGCCATTCCTTCAAATAAGCTTGGCACCGACCATAAGGCGATAAACGAGATGCACAGAATCGGCGCGGCTCTTAAGAGCCACGGACGGAACTTGCCGTTCGGATTGCTGTTTTTCGCGTAGGACTTGTCAATGAAGGCTCCCATCAGCGGATCATTGATGAAATCCCAGATATTCCATATCAGCAGTAATACAGCAATCCTTGTCGGCGAGATTCCCAGGGCGTCAGTGCAGTACATGGAAAAGGTACTGCCCATCAAAGCGAAGGTCATAACACCTCCCGCGTCACCCAGTCCGTATCCGATCTTATGCTTCAGTGTCAGTGCATTCTTCTTTTTCTCTGTCATAATCTTTCCCCTTTATGCTTTCGGATCCCCTTTTGTCACCATATTGAATGCCGGTTTCACATAGTCCGGATTTTTCATCTTCGTATCCTTCTTCGTAAAGCAGAGTACCCTGTGCTGATGTGAATTGGTCTTGTCCCAGACCGGAAGACCGGTGCCGTTGGGATCCCCCTTCTTCACAAACTCTGCCAGATAGTCCATCATCTGCTCTGATACCTCCCTGTCCCTGCTGTCATATGACCGCCAGGATGTATCCAGCCTTCCGAACATATATCTCAGATCACAGGAGTGGAAGGCTCCGTTGTCATCTCCCGGTGCTTCGATATCGAAGTAATAGACATAGGCGCTGTTCTTTCTGGCATATTCGTTGCCGATATATGCCATCACCGGCGCGTACAGATCACTGCCCGTATAGCCGATCATATAATCGATTTTCAGCGGATGACGGAACAGTCTTTCCGCTTCATCCTTCAATAACAGTCCGTCTACAACAGGCATCATATTATAAGTGCTGTCACTTCTTCTCTTTTTGATTTCCTCATAGGCATCATGGATCGTACTGAGATCACAATCTCTGAATTCTTCAAAGGTATGACATCCGGCAAGTTCCATCAGTTCCTGCCAGTACGGATAGGTTTCTTGGGCTCTTCTTGGGAGAGCGAACTTCGGGAACATTCCCGCGCCTGACATCATGACAGCCTTGTCGAACAGTCCTTCCAGATCATTGTTCAGACACAGATACTGGATGGAAATCGCTCCGGCACTCTGTCCCATGAGCGTGATATTGTCGCTGTTTCCGCCGAATTCATGGATATGCTTCTGTACCCAGCGCACTGCCTGAAGCTGATCATCAAGACCGAAATTGCCGTTGCGATGGTATCTCTTCTCAATCTCTTCATGAGAGAAGTAACCAAGCACGCCTACCCGGTAGTTTGCGAAGACGGTAACGATGCCTCTTTCCGCCAGTTCATAGCCGCGGAACGGTTCTTCATGATTCGAACCGGAATTGAAACCGCCGCCATGAAAATAGAGGATGACAGGACAGTTCGATGCATCCTTTGGCGTATAGATGTTGAGATTCAGACAATCTTCATCGTAATGGAATTCAATTCCTTCCCTGAATTCTTTGTGGTAGAAC
>ONSK01000035.1 GCA_900320455.1 uncultured Erysipelotrichaceae bacterium
ATCCGGGTCCAGCGTGATCACGCCTTCATCGAAATGTCTGACGTCAAGACAGTCAAACGCATACGGGTTTTCAATCGTGACACCGCCGATGGCACGGATGATGTCAATGAATGTCGAGAAGTTCACGAGAATATAATAGTCAGGCTGATGGCCGAGCACCTCGCCGATGCCTTTGACCGTGTTGTCCAGTCCCTTGATGCCAAGATGCGTCAGCTTGTCCTTTTCATCCTCATAGGCAGGATTGGGAATATAGGAGTCACGCGGCAGACTGACAAGGGCAATCTGGTGTGTCTTCGGATTGACGGTGACCGCCATGTTCACGTCGGTTCTGCCTGCCAGGCTGAGCTCTCCGGTCTGATCGTTTCCGCCGATGAACAGTACAAACGGTTCATCCGTCACACGGATCTTTCCGGAAGATGCCGGCACTTCAATCGTTCTGTAATACCAGCCGATGATCTTGGTATCCTCGGTGAATGTCTCATAGCCTTCCGTATCGCTGACAATCGATTCATACGCGCTGCTCATTACCAGCACGTCTCCTTCTTTCCGATAAAGCGCATCCACGCTTTCGTAGATGCTCTGTCTGTCGGAGAATGAAGGTTCTTCCTTCAGATCGGCACGGATGGAATCGGCAGCGAACTGCTGGTTGTCGCCATCCTCCGCCATGCTTGTGAGAAAGACGGAATCCTTGCAGTCAGTGACTCTGTTGAGATCGCTGTCCGCCAGCGTATACAGATTGATGCGCACGGTAACGCCCGTGACCGTATCAAACAGCTTCTCGATCCTGTCGCTGTAATACGGCATCATGATGCCGCCGATCAGCAGCACCAGGGCATTGAAGCCGTTGATGCATTTGACAGCCATGTTCTTCCTTGAGAAATACAGTGTCAGGATCAGGCAGAAGATCAGAATTGCCAGAAGGATCAGCAGTACGAGAATACTCCATCTGCGGGGAAATGCGGGAATCCGCAGAAAGCTGATAAAAAAGACCGCCGCGGAAAGGAATAACAGCAGCCATAAAAAGTATGTGGACAGTCTTCTGTGATGTTTCTTAGTTTGCGCCATTTACGGGAACCAGCTTTCCAATCATAACGAAACGGCCGTCTTTCACGTCATATGAACAGGTGGAGATCAGAATGATCTTATCTTCAGCATTCACAACATCCTCGCTCTGGAATGCCGAACGGTCACAGATCCCCTGTACATAATTCAGATAATCTTCGTCATTTTCAAAAGAGATGCGAATGTAGTTGGAAGTTCCCGTTGTGACATAGCCCGCGATCGGACGCATTTCATAATTCTGATCCGGTGTAAAGATCTGAATCACCTTGTGTGATTCATAGTATCCCGGTTCCTTGTATTTCTCGATATCCGCGAACATCGCTCCTGAGTGCATATGATGTCCATAGAGTACAGTCACACGGTCCTGGAAGTTTCTCTGGTTGCGGTAATCGACAAAGATCGTACCGTTCTTGTTGTAAGTTCCGTCCATCAGCTTTCGCAGATAAAAGGAATTATCCGGAGAGTATACAAAAGGATAATCGATGACGGAATCATCAAGCCGGATCCATCCGGCAATATCTTCATTGACCGAACGGAGGTAATCCCAGTCGATGCCGACTTCCTCTTCCGTGAAGTCAATAATGCCTTCAGCGCTTTTCGCGGCCTGATTGCGCATATCTTCATAAGCAGCAGCGCCGTCTCTGTCTTCCTTCGTTTCACTGTAGATCTGATACCCTGAGTATCCTGCCACACCGAGGGCAGCGACCATGATGACGTCCAGGATCAGTTTTCCGGCTTTGCTGAGTCTTTTCTTTTTCTTTGCCATTTTCTTTCCCTGCTTCTGCTTTAGTGTATCCTTGTTCACAAAAAGACACAAGATGTACATATTAAGAATCAAATAAGAAATTTATAAGAATCTAGGGGTTGTATTTATAAAATGAACATGTATAATTTGCGTGTCATATGAAAAATTATGACACTTGAGCTTACCGGGAGTCTTTCCCCGTTGTATTTCCGGAAGCACAGTGTCTGAACAGTTCCCCGTTCGACACTGAAAAGGTCCATGATTCCCCATGGGCCTTTTTTGCGTCCCCCATCCGCACTAATATCATTTCAAATGTCAGATATTTTTCAACAAATCTGGGACGAAACGGCGTTTTTGCGGGATAATCCGTCATTTTCATCAAAAAATCCATGTGATTTTGTGTTTTCACATGGATTAAGCACTGACAGCGTTGATGACCATTTCCTCATACTGTCTGGTATACAGATCGTAATAATAACCCTTTTTCTTCATCAGATCACGGTGTCTGCCGCGCTCGATGATCTTGCCGTCTCTGACAACAAGGATGACATCCGCGTCCACAATAGTGGAAAGACGATGGGCAATCACGAAGGAGGTTCTTCCTTTGATGACTGTCGCGATCGCATCCTGGATTGCCTTCTCCGTCAGGGTGTCAATGGAGGCAGTTGCCTCATCCAATACAAGGATCCTTGGATCCGCAAGGATTGCTCTGGCAAAGGAGAGCAGCTGTTTCTCACCGGTGGAAAGCATGTCGCCGCCTTCACCGACTTCACTGTCGAGTCCCTTGTCCATCTTGTCCAGGACAAACTCGGCAGATACAAGCTTCAGGGCTGCCAGGATTTCCTCATCCGTCGCATCGGGTTTTCCGTATCTGAGATTGTCACGCACGGTTCCGGAGAACAGATGCGGTGTCTGCAGCACATAGCCGATATTGGAATGGAGCCAGAGCTGTGAGCGGTCTCTCGCATCCCTGCCGTCAATCAGAACCTGTCCCTCGGTCGGTTCAAAGAAACGGCATACGAGGTTGACCAGTGTGCTCTTTCCGGCACCGGTTTCACCGACAATGGCAACGTTTGTTCCGGCAGGCACTTTCAGATCAAAGTGCTCCAGCACCATCTCATTGCCGTCCGGATACATGAAGCTGACATCGCGGAATTCCACGTCACCTTCCAGCTTCTCCCAGTTTTCTTTCTTCGGATTGAATGTGTCACCGTATTTCTCAATGACATCCGGTCTGTCGGCAACATCGCTTTCGGTTGCCATCAGCTTTGTGAAGCGTTCAATATTCACCTGGATCGCGATCAGCGCGGCAATCGTTTCAATGATTGCCTGGATTGGTTCCATCATATTGATCGCGTAGTTCATGAATACGGACAGTGTGCCGATGAGCATCACGCCTTCCTTCGTCAGCATGCCGCCCTGCCATAAGACAAGTGCCAGGGCAAGCGACCCCATCATTGTGACCGTTGCCGAGAAGACAGCTGAGTATCTGGTGGCTCTGACGGATGTTGTCCGCATTTCCGTGGTATCTTTCTGGAAATCGCCGTTGATGGTATCTTCAACAACCAGTGTCTTGATGCTTCTGGCACCGGTGATGCCTTCATTGAAATCAGATGTGATGCGGCTGTTGATCTCACGGATCTTTCTGTTAAGAACAACAAGGTGCTTCTGGAAATAGGTGATCAGGATGACTGCCACAGGAACCAGCGCCAGAATATACAGCGCAAGCTTTGTGTTGATTGTCAGCATCACCCCGAGAACGAACAGAATATACGATCCGTTCCAGATGATATCCATCATTCTCCAGGCAACCAGTTCGCCGATCTTGCCGGTATCACTCATGACACGGGCATGGATATAGCCGACGTTGTTCTGGTTGCAGAAGGCAAACGAGAGTGTCTGCAGGTGATTGAATGACGCGTCTCTGAGATCTCTGTCGACATCCATTTCCGTCATGCCGCACCAGTAGACACTGATGTAGTTGATCACGACATAGAAGATCAGGATGGCGAAGAACAGACCGATGAACGGCCAGATCGTATCCAGCGTCTCTTCACCGATGAAGTGATCGATCGCGTATTTGTTAAACAGCGGGAAGATGGAATCAACCAGTGAAGCGGCGATTCCCATCATGATCATCCAGAATACTCTTCTGCGGTAAGGTCTGATGAACGGAAGGACTTTCGGAATGCCGAAGAACGGCAGTCTGATATTTCTGTCATTGTTTTCGCTCATGCCGTCACCTCCTCGCTCTGCTGCATCTGCAGGTCATAGATCTGGCGGTAGATGCCCTGATTCTTCAGAAGCTCATCATGGGTTCCGGATTCTGTGATCCTTCCCTTGTCCATGACGATAATCTGATCGGCATTCATCAGTGTTGTGATGCGGTGACCGATCAGAATGACCGTGCTTTCACCGACATTCTTCTTCAGCGCCGTTCTGATCTTGGCGTCTGTTTCCGCATCGACGGCGGAAAGCGAATCGTCAAAGATCATGATCGGAGGCTTTCTTATCAGCATCTGGGCAATTGCCGTACGCTGTTTCTGGCCGCCAGAGAGCGTGACGCCTCTTTCACCGACGAATGTCTCATAGCCTTCCTTGAAGTGCTCGATCGCATCTTCCAGGGAAGCGATGCGGGCAGCTTCTCTTACCTCATCGATACCCTTTTCCCTTGCGGCAATGCGGATATTCTCATACAGGGACCTTGAGAACAGATACGGTTCCTGCAGTACCATGCCGATATTCTCACGCAGATATTCTCTGGAGATATCTCTGATATCCGTATCGCCGATCATGATCCTGCCGTTTTCTTCCGGCAGATCATACAGTCTGTCCAGAAGATACATCAGGGTTGATTTGCCTGATCCGGTGCCGCCGAGAATTCCAACGGTGGATCCGGCTTTGATCGTAAAGGAAATATCGCTCAGAATTTCATGTGTTCCGTTTTCATATGTATAGGATACATTGTCAAATGTGATGTCCTGCTTCAGATCAGGCTTCAGAGCGTCCTCACTGTCTTCTTCCATATCGCTGTTCATGATATACATCAGACGATCAATGGAAATGCCTGCCTTGGACAGGTTGGAGATGACTCTGCCGAGCATTCTGATCGGCCAGCGGATCATGTTGTTGTACTGCACGAAGGCAATATAATCACCGGCCGTGATTTCGCCTCTGACACACAGCATGACACCGTATACCATGACCGCAATGACCTGGCCGTATGAGAACAGATCGCCTACTGACCAGAAGGCAGCCATCAGCTGCATCAGTCTGATCCACATATTTGTATAGAAGTGGTTCTGCTTTTCAAAGCGGGAACGCTCATAGGTTTCTCTGCCGAAGGCTCTGACAACACGCACGCCGGTCAGGTTTTCCTGGGCAATCGAGGAAAGCTTTCCTTCCTCTTCATCGACGATGCGGAACTGACCGCCAATCTTCTTATGGAAATAGAAGCTGTAGCCGATGATCAGAGGAATAAACACGCCGGAAACGATTGTGAGCTTTACGCTGATGTTTAACATGAACACAACAGACAGAACGATCAGCACGACAACGCGGAACAGGCTTGTCAGCTGTTCGGAAACAAACATCTTGATCTGTTCGACGTCGCTTGTGCATCGCTGAATAATATCGCCGGTGCGGTTTTCGCTGTGCCATTTGAAAGGCAGACGCATGATATGGCCGAACAGATCGTTGCGCATTGTCTGCACAAACGTCTCCGCTCCCATGGAGTTGCATACGCGGAATGAGAAGCGGCATACTGCCGTGAGCAGCGCAACGGCAACGATTGCCAGAGCAATCATCCAGAGATTCTCCTTCAGCACCGCTGTGCCGCCGATACCGTCGATCCATGTATTAATGAAAGCAGGAAGAGAGGATGGCTTGTCACCGAGAATGCTGTCAACGGTGAATCCAACGATTTTTGGATTGATCAGATCAAGCAGTGAGAGAAGCGCGGCGAAAATGACCGCAGCGATAAAATAACGCTTCGATCCTCTCAGGAAATAAAATACCATCTCGGTATGTGTGCCATACTTTCTGTTCTTCATAGTGCCTGCTTAGTATATAACATTCACAATCAAAAAGAAAACAGAATGCAATGACAGACTGTTTCCTTTTTCATGATTATGCCTGACTACTTCAGAACAAAAAGATATAAGAACAGTTCCGGAAGAATGACCAATATAATGCCTGTTCCAAAGGCTGCCGCGGCCGATTGTGTTTTTCTCACTGCTCTGCCGCAGACAATAAACATGCATGTCATGATCAGAAAACGGCACAGTTCAAAGCCTGTCATAACATCAATCAGGAGGAAACCTGCCGGAACTTCCCGAAAAACAGATATACTGCATGCGGGAGCACCAAATTGATGCAATCCCATCTTTGCGGCACAGATAACTGCCGGCAGGAAAGCAGGTATATACAGCATTGCCGAAAGCAGAATCACCGAGATCATTATTCTTTTAAAAACCGCCTTTTCTTTGCCGCAGACAGAAATCATTCTGTCCATGCCGGTCTGCGTTTCCATCAATGCAGATCTCACAAGTACGGCAATCATGACAAGCGAGGCGAGAATCATGTTCACATTGCCTTCCTTCATTCCGGCATTTCCATAAAGCTGCAGCCAGCCGGTCTCGTAGACATAGATTTCATCATCTCCAAGCGATTCATATTTCTCTGCAGCTCTTTCAAATGACGGATATCCGGCCATTTCCTGCAGAAGCTCACTTTCCGCAATACTGAAACTGTCCTCACTCAGTCTCTCCTGCAGTTTTTTCATCTTCTCCTGAATCGAAGCATATCTCTGCTGCTCAGAAGCGATATATCTTTCTTTTTCTTCTGTCTTTTCTCCTTCCAGAATCATACTGATCTGCCTGTAGATATATTCACTCTGCGACAGAGTATGATTGACAGATGCATATCTGCAGTATTGACACAGCGAAAACAAAAGAACAGCAGCAATTCCTCCGGCATAGATCATCATCTTTTTCATTTCACTGTATAACAGAACAGTATTGTCTTTCCCGCGTCTGTGACGGATTCTGCCAGAAAGAAAATTCTGTGCTTTCAGAACAGGCCTGATCTTCCCCGAAAAGATTCCTGCCAGAATCAGTGCAGTCTGATACCATGCGATCCACAGACTTTCCCGCAGGGGATATCCGCCAAGATCAAGAAATGTCAGCCTGCAGCAGGAAATCAGATCAGAAAGATGAAACAGGCTGAAAGCGCGCAGCCACAGCGATGATGAACTTCCCATCAGAAAACTGATAGCGGCAAGTATGCTTTCCAGAAGCAGAAACGAAAACAGATCTTTGCTTAATGAAGCTGCCATGAAGGTCACGGATGAAACAGCGCACGCCCATAGAAGTTTTCCTGCGGTATATACAAACAGAAACTGTCGGATCGTCAGTGAATATGGAAATGTATTCAGCAAAGGAATACTCTGCACAGGCACTTTCAGGAAATCATTGCCCAGAAGCAGAGAAGAAATCAGGATTTCACCGCCGAGAAGGATCAGTACAAAACACATTTCCGCAAAAAGAAGCGTCATATATTTCCGCCTTAGCAGCACTGTGTACCCGGCTGTCTGCCTCTGCAGACTTTCCATTCCGTTTTCTTTATCATCGAGAACAATGATCAGAGTAAGAAGGACTGCAGATATCACAAAGGCAATATCAGAAATACGCCAATTGAAGACAGCCTCCAGACCCCAGAAACCTTCCTTTGGTCTGACTCCGCGCAGTTTTTCCAGTATTTCCATTCCTTTTTTCAGAGAACGTATCTGAAAGCTTTTCTCATCGCCGAACATTCCTGACTGTTCCTGCAGTTTCATCTGTCTCAGCTGCTCTTCCAGATTCTTTTCGAAAGAAGCTGACTGATCTTTCCGTGTGAGCAGTTCTTCGTCCATCATCAGTTCAGAGAACCAGTCCCCGGTAATATAATTGCCTTCAGGCTCTTCTTCCTGAAACAGCAGTTCCATCAGTCTGTTATATTCATTTCTGATATCTGTATCTGATCTGTTTTTGACAGACAGGTCTCTCTGAGAAAAACCTCCTGATCTGTCTGTCAGGTATATTGCGAAGATGCAAAGAAAAGCTGTCAGGAGAACTGACATCAGGATACAGAAGCGGCGGGAACGGCGCAGTCTGAGAAGTTCGTATCTCATACAGCATCTTCTCCAAACCAGTACAGATATACATCCTCCATGGAAGCGCGTATCATTTCACTGTCAAACGGAGGTTTCTGTTTTGAAATCAGACGTGAACTGACAATGCCGTCATAAAGAGACATGCCCGAAATCAGGCCATAACGGGATATTTCCCGAATCTGATCAGGCGGTGTTTTTACCAGGAATACTTCTCCTTCCAGTTCCCGGCAGAGATGATCCTGTGTTCCGCGTCGGATCAGATTTCCGTGATTCATAAGAAGACATTCACTGGCAATCATTTCAATGTCCGGGACGATGTGTGTCGCAATCAAAATGATTTTGTTTACAGCAAGAGAGGCGATGAGATTTCTCACGGCAATCCGCTGTTTCGGATCCAGACCGGCAGTCGGTTCATCCAGCAGGATAATCTCCGGATCATCAAGCAGTGCCTGAGCCAGAAGCACCCTCTGCTTCATTCCGCCTGAACATGCTTTGATCCGCTTGTGTTCCGCATCCTTCAGAGAAAGCGTGCTCAGAAGCTCATCGATCCTTTCTGAGGCCTTTCTTCTGTCCATCTCACGCAGCGTTGCCATATACAGCAGAAATTCCCTCACGGTGAATTCCGGATACAACGTCTGTACCTGCGGCATACAGCCAATATGTCTCAGATATTCTTTTTTTTCAGAATGAATGTCTTTTCCTTCAAACAGAATCTCTCCTTCATCCGGTCTAAGCAGACAGCACAAAAGATTCATCATTGTGCTTTTGCCTGCTCCGTTAGGTCCAAGGATACCGTAAATACCTTCACTGAAAGAAGCACTGAAATGATCCAGTGCTTTCTTCTTCCCGTAATTTTTTGTTATATCTTTTAGTTCCAGTTTCATGAGATTGATTTCAGGACAATTGTTTTGTCAAAGTGTCCGCTGTAAAAATCCTGTTTTCTGATCCAGCAGTAACTGCCCTGCGATATGCCGTAGAAGCCGTTTTCGGTTTCGGCATGAACACTGAATGGGATTGATCCCTCAAATGTCTGTCCGCTGATATCCCTCATATCGGAAAGATCCGGCAGAGCTGCACAGAGCAGTCTGTACCCGTTTACGTCTTCACCGGCAATCATCAGCAGATGGCCGTCAAACGCATGAACGCCCTGTATATCAGTACACTGTTTTGTCACTGTTTCACCGCTTTCCATATCCAGCACCTTCACAGTATCATCTTCCGTATAGCACAGCCATTTACCATAAGCTCCGTTCGCGCTCAGACTGTAATCAGACGCAAGCAGGATATCTTCATTTTCCTTCCGCATATGCAGTTCATTTTTCATCAGTGTCTGCAGATAAGCATCATATTCCTCATCTGTTTTCCCGCTGCTGATCCAGGTATCATAATCTTCGGGAACTTCTCTCATTCCCGACAGTTCATATATCAGTGCGTTATTCCAGGCACAGAAGAATCTGAACCCTTCTCTTTCTGAGCCGGGAACTGTCTCTTTTGTGCCATTCAAAAGGCTGATACAGTCAGTAAAATGGGTTTCTTCAATCTGACCGTCGGGTCTGACAGTACTTTGAAAGATCGAAACATATATTTTTTCATGATCCCGATACATCCAGTCAGTACTCAGAAACGTGTCTGATCCGCATTCCCATCTGGCTGTCAATTTTCTTTCTTTGTTCTGATAGTTATATGAATGAAGTTCAGCCCAATGATGATCAGTATCGCAGATCATGTAATACCAGATGTCATGATCTGCGATGAAATATGACGCATTGCCGATCCATGCATCGCATGTTTCGTCATTGTGCAGACAGCCGGGCTGTGTGCACAGAATCAGCGGTTCGTTGTCACCTGCAAGATCTGTATACGAAACGTATCCGTCAGCCACAAGCATCCCATCCTTTTTCCCGGAAGGAACGATATTGCCATACAGGCTGAGATTGTAAACTTTACCGGCTTCAGGAGATCCGTACATTCCTGTCTCTTTTATTTCTGACGGTTTACTGCTGCAGCCCGCAAGCAGAAAGACA
>ONSK01000079.1 GCA_900320455.1 uncultured Erysipelotrichaceae bacterium
CTACTACAGCACCGACGGCGGCGTGACATGGAGTGAAGAAGCTCCGAAGCGTACCGATGTCGGCACAACAGAATTCGCAGTCAAGGCGACACATCCTGTATACGAAGATGTCATCAGAACCGGATACAAGCTGGTCGTTCTTCCTGCTGAGGCAGTCATCGTCGTTGACAGCTATAAGAAGGTCTACGGAGACGCAGATCCTGAATGGACAGCGACAGTGACAGGCCTGATCGGTGATGATACGCTCGATTATGAGCTGTACAGAGACAGCGGAGAAAACGTCGGTGTCTACTACATCCACGTCGGATTCGCCGGTGAGAGTACAGAAGAAATCAAGGGTATCAGCTGGGAGGCAGAAACAGGCATCAGTGAAGTCACATACAATAAACAGATCGGCAACTACAACGTCAAAGTTGTTGAAGGAACACTGACAATCGTTCCGAGAAATGTGACTGTTACAGCAAATGATGCTGAGAAGAAGGTCGGAGAATCTGATCCTGAATTCACAGTGATCATTGAAGGACTGCTGGAAGGCGATACTGTTGAATACGTGATCGAAAGAGATCCGGGTGAAGAAACCGGAACTTACACGATCAGAGTCAGCGGCGAGACAGAACAGGGCAACTATACAGTCACATTCGTGAACGGAACCCTGACGATCAGACCGGAAGAGAAGATCGTACCGACACCGACACCGGAACCGAAGCCTGCAGCACCGTCTACCGGTGATGATTCAGGCAAATGGAACGGTACGTTCGGATTCTCCCTGATCGTACTGATCCTGGCAGCACTGCTCAGAAAGCGTTACGGAGATGAGGCATAAGCCGAACTTCTGAATCACAAGTAAATACACCTGTATGTACATTGCATACAGGTGTTATTTTTACTGTTTGACTTTAACGCTTTAGCGTACTAAAATATCAGTGTTCGGTCCGTATGGGCAGAAGGGAGAATATCATGAGAAATGATATACATTCTGAAGGAGTGGAACACCTGTTTCAGGCAATTCTCAGTCTTGAGAGTGTTGAGGAATGCTACGCGTTTTTTGAGGATATTTGTACCGTGAATGAGCTTCTTTCAATTTCACAGAGATTCAATGTCGGTGAGATGCTTCTGGAAAACAGAACATACAAGGACATCTCTGCGGAAACCGGTGCTTCAACAACAACGATCAGCCGTGTCAACAGACTGCTGAATGACAAAGACAGAGGAATTGAAATGGCATATGAAAGGATCAGAATACAATGATCAATGAAAAAATGAAGAATTACGGAAACAACCGTTCCGTTATCAGAGATCTCTTTGAATTCGGAAACCAGAAGAAAGCGGAAGTCGGCGCTGAGAATGTATTTGATTTCTCACTCGGCAATCCGAATGTCCCGGCTCCGAAAGAAGTCAATGAAACAATCAAGGAACTGATCGATACGAAAGATGATATCTATCTGCATGGATATACATCAGCCCAGGGTGATGCGAAGTGCAGAGAAGCAATCGTCAAAGATCTGAACAGGCGCTTTGCGACATCCTTCCGCAAGGAAAACCTGTATATCACATGCGGTGCCGCGGCATCTCTGAAGATCATCCTGACAGCTCTGTATGCGGAAGGTGATGAGGTCATCGTATTCACACCGTATTTTCCGGAATACAAGGTGTTTGTGGAAACGACCGGTGCGAAGGTTGTCGAGGTGGCATCGGATCCGTCTTCGTTCCAGATTGACTTTAATCTCCTGGAAAAGGCACTGAATCCGAATACGAAGTCCCTGATCGTCAATTCTCCGAACAATCCTTCTGGTGTTGTCTATACCGAAGAGAATATTCAGAAACTGGCAGCACTGCTGGAAAAGAAACAGGAAGAATACGGACACCCGATCTATCTGATCACAGATGAGCCGTACCGTGAACTGGTCTATGACGGAATCAAGGTGCCGTTTGTGACAAAGTATTACCGCAACACGGTTGTCTGCTATTCCTACAGCAAATCCCTGGCACTGCCCGGTGAAAGAATCGGCTATGTGCTTGTACCGGATGAGATCGATGACAGCAAGGATATCTACGCGGCTGTATGCGGTGCCGGCAGAGCGCTTGGCTATGTATGCGCGCCGAGCATGATGCAGCACGTCCTGGAAAGATGCACAGGTCTTGTTTCTGATCTGAATGAGTACAAGGAAAAGAGAGATCTGATCTACCGGGCTCTGACGGATATGGGATTCACCTGCATTCATCCGGACGGAGCGTTCTATCTGTTTGTCAGATCACCGATCGCGGATGCCAATGCCTTCAGTGAAAAGGCAAAGGAATTCAATCTTCTGCTTGTACCGGCGGATTCCTTCGGAACACCGGGATTTGTCAGAATCGCCTACTGTGTTTCCACCGACATGATCAAAAGGTCTCTGCCTGCGTTTGAAAAGCTGGCGGCCTGCTATAAATAAGTTTGAAAGGAATTGAATCATGCCAATTACGGATCTTCTTGAGCGCAATGCGAAACTGTACGGGGATGAAATTGCGCTCGTTGAAATCAACCCCGAGATCAAGGAAGAACAGAGAGTCACCTGGAAGGAATATGAACTGATCCAGCCGACATCTGACGCTTTCTACAGAAGACAGATCACATGGGCAGTCTTTGATGAAAAGGCAAACCGTGTAGCCAACACACTGATCGAAAGAGGAATCAGACCCGGTCAGAAATGCGCCATCCTTCTGATGAACTGCCTGGAATGGCTGCCGATCTACTTCGGTATCCTGAAGGCAGGCGCGATTGCCGTGCCGCTGAACTTCCGCTTCACAGGCGAGGAAATTGACTACTGTCTGAAGGCAGCCGATGCGGATGTGCTGTTCTACGGTCCGGAGTTCATCGGCCGTATTGAAGGAATCGCAGATAAGCTGAAGAAAGCGATGCTGCTGTACTTTGTCGGCGACCAGTGTCCTTCTTATGCCGAGGATTACTACCGTCAGGTATCCAATGCCTCTTCCGTGGCACCGCGTGTTCTTGTACAGGATTCTGATCAGGGAGCGATCTACTTCTCATCCGGAACAACCGGATTCCCGAAGCC
>ONSK01000031.1 GCA_900320455.1 uncultured Erysipelotrichaceae bacterium
TATAAAAAATAATTATTAAAGATTTAAGAAATAACATTTGTAAAACGGTACACCTTTGTCTATAATACGACAGGAAAAAAGGAGGTGTGCCAATGAATATCAGATACCAGGTTCCTGCCGTGTGCGCAAGAAATCACGGCAAATGGAAACTCCTCAGGGGAGAACGCCTGCACTTATGCATTTCTGATGGCAATCCGGTCATCGTAAACAAGTACGGAATGATTGTGGCAGCCTCGTTTGCCTACAATATCCCGGAACAGCATATGATGCAGTCTGCCGGAAAGGGAAGAAGCCTTTACGTCAGTGAAGTGCGTGACGCTGCTTTCCGGGCTGAATTTGCCAAATCGGATTATGATGAAATCCATCCTGAATGGAATGCATATTAAAACTGCCGTTTATTATTATCCGGCAGTTTTTCATTCTCCGAATTTTACGAGCCCATTCCGGAAACGCTGGATCATTTCTGAAGTCAGCGAGACATCATCGGTAGTTACCGCTTCTTCATCACGCCTTACCCAGCGTGCTTCACTCAGTTCATTTTCATCCAGGACGATGTTTCCGCCTTCCTTCGCATCGCAGTAGAAGCCGAACAGCAGGGTGGAGGAAAACGGCCACGGCTGGCATTTGTAGTAACGGATATTCGTCACATCAACCCCGGTTTCTTCTCTGACTTCCCGCCGTACGGTCTCTTCGATCGTTTCACCGATTTCGCTGAAACCAGAGATCAGCGCATAGTTTGTATAGGATCTGCCGGCAAATTTTGTAAGCAGAATCCGGTCATCACTGCTGAGAACACCGACGATCACTGCCGGCATGATGCGCGGATAGACCGTATTGCCGCAATCCGGACATACCATGGCACGCTCTTTCTCTGAATGAATCATTCTGTTTCCGCACCTTCCGCAGAACTGCGTATCCCGGTACCAGAGATACAGCTGCCAGGCGGTAACAGCGCAGTATGCCAGATGGCGCGGTTTGAAGGTGCGCATGGCACGCAGCGGCTGCCTGCTGTGCGGCAGAGCGGAAAGATCTGCCAGAAAGCAGTTGGTGTCATCAATCCGGAACAGATAGATCATATTGGAAGAAGTGTTTACATCACGAAAACGGAAGAAATCTCCATCCGGTTTCATGAGGATTTCCTGATCGTCAAAAGAAAAAACAATGTCCTCGTCTGAGGGTGTCTGACCGGTATATTCGTTGTGGTAGATATGCGGCAGAATATCCTGGATCATACGCTTTTCTCCAAAAAAAACGGGCTATATGCCCCAACAATGTTATTATAGCTGAAAAAAAATGACGTTTAAAGACTATAAATGAAGTTTGTCTCTGCTATATTGAAAGTGCAAAGAGAAGTACCAGTAAATGGAGGTACAGGACGATGAAAGAGGTATTACTCGAATACAGGTAAACCGTCCGCTTCGGTGAGTGCAGAAAATCCCGGAGAGGGACGAAGGAAAGATCCTCAGAAAAGAAAGTGAAAGTCTGCATGAGGACAGACCAATGGACAACAAAATCTGACAACCGAATATTGAAACGAAGGCAATAAGCCTGACAGAATTGAAATTCAACATTTCATTAGGAAAGAAAAAATATAGCGAAACAAAGAAGCAGCGCTTCACCGGAAACAACGATCCGGAAATTAAAAAAACTGACTGAAAAAGAATTCCGAAATATATAGACTGGTCGCGACGAAACAGCAGAGTCTTACCGGAATTCTTTTTTTGACCTGTAATTTCATCCTGCGGGATGTTATTTTTGTTCAAATTGGGGTTAATGATTGTGTTTTGGGAAGAATTATTGTCATGAGATTAGATAAATTGCATTTAGCGCAACACAATTCCGCAAAAGGTGCTAAAGTAGATATGTAAAACTGTGGCAAACGGATTCTATCTAATGGAGGGGAACATGAGATTAAAAGTTGCGCCATTCAGGATTTATGTGGATGAGGTCACTGCTCTGCGCAGACCTCAGATGAGTATCCGCGATGCATACGGGAGGTTGTATGATGCGGATCTCTACTATGTTTACGGATACATCGTTCCAGGCAAGGGTATCCGGTTCAGAGTGCTGGCTTCAGCCAGTGAAAAGCCGTTCAGACTTCTTTCTGATCAGTACAATGCCGTCATCGATATCAAGACGGTCATCGGCGGAGAGATTGTGATTCATCCGCCGAAAGAAGAAAAAATCAAAGAGAAGTATGCTTCGGTAATCGATGACATCAGCTGGAAATACAAAGTCAGCGACGATGTCTATCAGACCAGATTCATGGGAGAACTGGACCGTTTCCGGGATCCCTGTGATCCGGACAGACTCAGACTGCCGTATGACAAGGGACCGAAAATGGTGACCGTTGAAATCTGCGGCATGGACGGAAATGTGCCTTACGGCAGCGGGCCTGGAAAGAAAATGCTGCTGGTACTGTACGAAGACGGAAAATATTACGTCAAAGAAAAAGTTATTCAGGGATTCTGAATAACTTTTTTTTCGTCATTACATTCTGCGGGCAAAATCTTCTTTCATCTTTTCAAAGGTGATATCACTCAGATCATGCTCGATTTTGCAGGCATCCTTCGCTGCTGTTTCCGGATCAACACCGATCGAGACAAAGTAATCTGTCAGCGCCTTGTGTCTTTCATAGATATGTTCTGCGATTTTTCTTCCCGGCTCAAGAAGAACAAGGGAACCGTCTTTCTCCATTCTGATATAACCGTTCTCACGCAGCTTCTTCATCGCCACGCTTACACTTGCCTTGGAGAAATGCTTTTCTGCAGCGACATCCACTGAATGAACAACACCGTTTCTTTCCTGAAGAATCAGTATCGTTTCCAGGTAGTCTTCGGCAGACTCATAAATATTCATTGCCATTGGAGAACCTCCTGATAATACATGTCAGCTTTATTGTAAAATGAAACTTCGTAAATTGGAAGTGATGCGCTAAAATGAAACAAGGTGAAGATATGAAAAAGATAGTTTTGATCGGCGGCGAAGAACTCGCTGTAAATGCGCTCAGAAAAGCAGCAGAAGAATCAGGTGTTCAGACGGTAATCGTCTCCGCGGAATGTGCGGATATGAAAGTCAGCGACGTGTTTGAAATCAGCGCTGACATGCGTCCTTCGGCAGATGAACCCGAACAGGGATATATGCTGATGGAAGGACTGACGATCGAGGAGCTGACAGCCCTGCTTCGAAGAGTGAAAGAAGCAGGTGAAGAATACGAAGGCATTAAAGTCATGCGTACGGAAACCAACCAGCACTGGCCGCTTTCCGTGCTGATGAGTCATACAGCCGCGGAACACAGAACCGTGCAGAAGGCACGTGTTCTTCAGCAGATCCTGAAGTCCACAAACCAGCTGAACTTCTCGGAAATCGCGGAAACAGAAGGCGCTGTGCTGAAAAACGCTATGATGGCGGCGTATTTCCTTCTGCAGAGCGGCGAATATACCGAAGAAAGCATTGATCAGGCATCCGCGGAGCTGATGGAAGCGCTGAAGAATGCCAGAAAGAATCTGAGCTGAGGTGAGAAATGGGCAGAATATGTGTAATCGGCGGTGCGAATATCGATATCGTCGGATCCAGCATTGAATCCCTCAGATATTATGATTCCAATCCCGGAACAATCAGTATCAGCTACGGCGGTGTTGGCAGAAATATCGCCCAGATCCTGGCGCTTCTCGGTGAGAACGTATCGCTTGTGACCTGCTTTTCCGATGACAGCTACGGCACAATGATGCGGCAGGACTGCGAGAACCTCGGCATTGATACATCTTTAAGCATCATTTCCCATGAGGCGCCGAGCTCCATGTATATCGCCATGCTCGACAGCGACAGGGATATGAAAGTCGCGATGAGCGATATGCGCATCCTGCGGGAAATGACACCGGCTTTTCTGGAACCGGTACTGCGCTCACTGTCGGATGATGATATGATAATAATTGATGCCAATCTGGATCTGAAATGCATCGCCTGCATTCTGGAAAAAGCACCATGCCGCATCGCTGCGGATCCGGTTTCCGTATCCAAGGCATCACGTCTGAAAGACGGACTTTCCTCAATCTCGGTGTTCAAGCCGAACAAATATGAGGCGCAGTCACTGAGCGGCATTGAGATTCACGACAGAGCGAGTGCCGCAGAATGCCTGGACTGGTTCCTGAAGCAGGGAATTGATGAAATCATCATTTCCATGGCGGAAGGCGGAGTCCTTGCGGCAGACAGAGAAGGAAAATACTGGTATACCCACCGGATGATCCTGGTGGAAAATGCCACGGGAGGCGGAGACGCGTTCCTTGGCGCATATACGGCAAAGCGTCTGCACCGTGTTCCGATGAAGGATGCCGTGCGGTTTGCCGTCAGCGCCGCAGTCACAACAATCGAACAGGACGCTGTCAGACGCAGAGAACTCAGTACTGAAAACGTCGAGGCGGCAGTCAGAGATATGGATATCAGGGAGACAATATTATGAACATCAGAATCAAACCGGAAGCTGAAAAAGCACTGAAAGAAGGAAGACCGGTCGTTGCGCTTGAATCAACGATCATTTCCCACGGCATGCCGTATCCGCAGAATGTGGAAACAGCGCTGAAGGTTGAAAAAATCGTACGTGAGCACGGGGGTGTGCCGGTAACCATCGGCATCATCGACGGTGTCGGTGTCATAGGAATGACAGAAGAGGAGATCGAGGAATTCGGAAAGCGCGGAATGTCCATTCCGAAAGTATCCAGACGCGATCTGCCTGTGATCTTCGCGGAAAAATCATGGGGCGCCACAACCGTGGCAACAACGATGATCCTTGCGGCAAAGGCAGGCGTTGAATTCTTTGTGACAGGCGGCATCGGCGGCGTGCACAGAGGCGCGGAAGAAACATTTGATATTTCCGCTGACCTTGAGGAGCTCGGAAGAACGAACGTCACAGTCATCTGTGCCGGCGCCAAGGCAATTCTTGACCTTCCCAAGACACTGGAAGTCCTGGAGACAAAGGGTGTTCCGGTTCTTGGATATCAGACAGAGGAACTGCCTGCTTTCTATACACGCACTTCAGGTCTCAAAGTTGATTACTGCATCAAGGACGCGGCAGACGCTGCGCGCATCGTGCATGCCAAGAGAGATTTCGGTCTTGACGGCGGTATCCTGATCACAAATCCGATTCCCGAAGAGTATTCCATGGATCCGGAAGCCATCAACAAAGTCATCGCTGAGGCAATTGAGGAAATGGATGAAAAAGGCATCAAGGGCAAGGAATGCACACCGTTCCTGCTCGCTAAAATCGCGGAAATCACAGAAGGAAAATCACTTGCCGCAAATATCAGACTTGTTTTCAACAACGCTGCGGTAGGTACGGAAATAGCGAAGGAATATTGTAAGTAATATGGCAGAAGAGAGAAAAACAATCAAACAGCCGGTCACAAAAGACATCCTGAAAAAGGCACTGCAGAAACTCGGCGTCAACGGAAGCCAGATTCTGGAAGTTCATGCCAGTCTTTCTTCTTTTGATCATGTGATCGGCGGTGCTGAAACGGTAGTGGACGCATTGATGGAACTCTGCGAAAACGGCGGCACGATCCTGATGCCGATGCAGACATCGGGAAACAGCGAACCTGCGGAATGGAAGAATCCGGGAGTTTCCCCGTCGCTCTACAGAGCAGTCAGAGAGGCAATTCCTCCCTATGACGCAAGACACAGCGATATCCCGTTCATGAGTGATATCAATGAGAATTTCCGCCACCGCGAAGGCGTGGTTATTTCCAGTCACCCGACTGTTTCCTACGCGGCATGGGGCAGATACGCCAAGCTGCTGTGCAACCGCCAGTCGCTGCATTTCCCTCTGTCAGAGGAATCCCCGTGCGCAAGACTCTATGAGCTGAAAGGCCATGTTCTTCTGATGGGAACGGATTTTGACACATGCACGTGCATGCATCTTGCGGAGTACCGCTGCGACTGCCGGCCGGTCATGGTCAACGGCGCCTGCGTGAAAACAGAAGAGGGAAACGAGTGGAAGAAGTATCTGGATCTTGAACTGGACAGCAGCGTCTTCCTGAAAGTCAGAAAGCTGATGCAGAAAAAGAACATGATCCGGGAAATGATGCTTGGAGGAAGCCATCTGCAGCTGTTCTCGGCATCGCAGGCAGTCGATGAAGCCACGAAATATCTTGAACGCACAGTAGTATATGATCTTTACAGATAACCGTCTCAGGACGGTTTTTCTTTTACCCGGACCGGGGACTTGACAGGCAGAGTATAATTTCTCTGTTGAGGTAATAAGATGGTTCCTGAAGTAGGTGATCTCGTATATATTCAGAGTTTCAAACACAACGGCAGTCTGCACCGCACCTGGTGCCGGGCTTTTGTGCTGGAAGCTGATGAAGAACACTATGTAGTCGTAACAGACAGAGCATGGGTGATTGAAGCTGACGGAAGAAAATGGATGACGAGAGAACCGGCAGTCTGTTTCTTCTATACAAAGAAATGGTTCAATGTCATTTCCATGATCAGACACGGCGGAATCTACTATTACTGCAACCTCGCTTCACCAAGCCTGTATGACGGAGAAGCCATCAAGAATATCGATTATGATCTTGATGTAAAGCTGTATCCGGATGATTCCTACCAGATCCTGGATGGATCAGAGTACGACCAGCATTCCCGTGAAATGCACTATCCCGAAAAGATCATGAACATCGTGGAAGCACAGATGGATCAGCTGATCGAAATGATGAGGGATGAAAAAGAGCCTTTCACAAAGGAATGCATCGACCGTTATTATCATATGTACCTGCATATGACAAAGGCCGAGAATGAAAGATAAAACTTTTGCTGAAGTGAAAAGTTAAATTCCACTTCCAGGTGGGAAGCGAAAACAGTGGAAATCAGTTTTGCAGAAACAGTGCTGAAAAGAGAAA
>ONSK01000318.1 GCA_900320455.1 uncultured Erysipelotrichaceae bacterium
GATTCGCTTGTAAACAGTTTTTCAGCCATAATAAAAGTCCCTTCCTTTCACTGTCTTTCTCAAGTTCAGAAAGAGACTGGATGAATATACTCTTTCTTTATCGATGTCAGCTGTACCACCTTACCCGCAGGCAGGTTGGTATGAGGTCATCGAGCTGACCCTCTTACCTCATTCCTGATAAAAGACTACATATATATAGCAGAGATCGGTGCACAGGTCAACAGGAGTGTACATACAGATTAAGCTGATTGTAAGAAACAAGGCTATAAATCATGGTATAATTCTTGCGAAAAGAGAAAACTATGGACTTTAAGAATCTGAGAGATGAAACAAAAGAGATGATCAAAGCATTGGCGATCTCCGGCAGTCTGATCGTTCTCTTTTATGTTCTGGTTAATAACCTGAAGACGATTGCGTCTGTACTGATGAGCAGTCTTTCCGCAATGGCACCGTTTCTGATCGGTCTGATCTTCGTGTTCCTGCTGGAGCCTGTCAGAAGGATGGCCGAGGAGAAATGGCTTGTGAATCTGAAAGCCGAGCCGCGGGCAAAGCGGAAACTTGCAGTGACGATCGCGATGGTTGTCTGCCTGCTGTGTCTGTTCGCGTTCTTCATGATCCTGATCCCGCAGCTGATGTCATCACTGCGAATCTTCATCGGCAGCTTTGACAGCTATGTCGCAACCCTGCGCAATATGATCGATTCCCTGGACGGCATCGACCAGAATGTCGAAGCGGCGCTGATTGAAGCTCTGAACACAACCGGATCCAAGCTGCTGGAGTGGCTGACCGGCGCGGAGGGCGGACTCGTGCAGATTCTGTCGTATTCCGTATCCGTGCTCAAAGGCGTGATGAACTTCTTCATCGGTCTGATCATCGCTCTCTACATCCTGCTGGATGAAGAGCGCTTCAAGCTTCAGATCAAGAAACTGATCTACGGCCTGATGGACCGGAAGAGGGCAGACAGCACGATGCATCTGCTGAGACTGACGATGCGCACATTCAACAGCTTCATCTTCGGCAAGGCAATCGATTCCCTTCTGATCGGCTTTATCTGCTGGATCTGCTGTATGGTCATGCGCATGCCTTACGGACCGCTGATCTCAGTGGTTGTCGGCGTCACAAATATGATTCCTGTCTTCGGACCGTTCATCGGTGCTGTGCCGTGTATTCTGATCCTTCTGATCATCAATCCGATCAAGGCTCTGGAATTCAGCGTATTCATCCTGATTCTCCAGCAGATCGACGGCAATATCATCGGTCCCCGCATCCTCGGTGACGCGGTCGGACTGCCCACGCTCTGGGTCATGTTCGCCATCATCGTCGGCGGCGCCATGCTCGGCATCGTCGGTATGTTCGTCGGCGTTCCGATCTTCTCTGTCGTCTACACGCTTGTCCGCGATTACTGCTACGGGCAGCTGAAGGAGAAGGACGTCAGCTTTCTGAATCTCTAGGCTCTGTCATCCGACAGAGTCTTTTTCTGACTCTGGAAAAGAAAAAGGCGGATCTTGTCCGCCTTGTGTGTCATCAGATATCAAACAGGATATCCTCGTACAGAGGAAGCTTGTAGAATCTGCGGGAAGCCTTTTCCTCATAGGTGTCGATGTTCTTTCTGACATCCTTCATCAGAGGACCGATCTCATCATAGATCTTTCTGCCTCTTGCGAAGATATCGGAAGGAAGCGCGCTGAATGCTTCTTCGAGAGCCGCACAGGAAGCTTCCGTGCTTTCAATCAGGTCTGAGAGTTCCTTAATGCGGGAAGAGATGAAGGAAGGAATGGCCGCCTTCGGCAGGCTCTGCGCTGTTTCCCCATAGAATCCGAGCTCTGCGCACATGGAAGGGATGACGTCCTTTCTTGTCATTTCAAGAAGGGTACGGACTTCGATGCCCATGATGTTGCTGTAGCGTTCCGCCATGATGATGCGGTTGGCGCGCAGCTCGTTCTCGCTGTAAATGTTCAGGGAAGTGAACAGGTTGCGTACCTTTTCATCATTCAGAATATCCACGGATTCAATGAAGGACTTCACATTCGGCAGACCTCTGCGTTCTGCTTCCTTGACCCATTCACTGCTGTAGCCGTCGCCGGAGAAGAGAATGCGCTTGTGATCGTGAATGATCGTGCGGCAGATCTCCAGCGCCTTTTCACGGACGTCCTGCAGATACTTGATGCCTTCCAGCTGGTCGGCGATCTCATGCAGAGACTCTGCCATGATCGCGTTGAGAACCGTGTTGGGGAAGGATGCGCTCATCGAAGCGCCGAGCATGCGGAACTCGAACTTGTTGCCGGTGAATGCCACCGGGCTGGTGCGGTTTCTGTCCGTGTTGTCATGCGGGATATAGGAGAGACCGGATACCGGGCTGAATGCCGCGGCAGATTCCCTGTCGCCTTTTTTATTGTTCTTGCCGCTGTAGAGCGAATACAGGATGTCTTCGATATAGCTGCCCAGATAGACGGAGATGATCGAAGGCGGAGCTTCGCTGGCACCGAGACGATGATCGTTTCCTGTGCAGCTGGCGCTCATTCTGAGCAGGATGGGATAGGTGTCGACTGCTTTCAGGAAGGCGGAGACGAAGACCAGGAAGCGGATGTTCTCGGATGGCTTGTCACCAGGCGCGAACAGATTCTGTCCGTCATCGGTGACGATTGAGTAGTTGTCATGCTTACCGGATCCGTTGATGCCTTCAAACGGCTTTTCATGAAGCAGGCAGGCAAGACCGTGCTTTTCCGCAGTCTTGCGGAGAATATCCATTGTCAGCTGGTTCTGGTCAACGGCGATGTTTCCCTTGGAGAACACCGGCGCCAGCTCAAACTGACCGGGAGCGACTTCGTTGTGCTCTGTCTTTGCATAGATGCCAAGCTTCCACAGTTCCTTGTTCACATCCTTCATGAAGGCGGAGACACGCATCGGAATGGAGCCGAAATAATGGTCATCGAGTTCCTGTCTCTTCGGGGAAGCAGTGCCGAACAGCGTGCGTCCGGTGAACTTCAGATCAAGACGCTGCTCAAAATACTTTCTGTCGATCAGGAAGTACTCCTGTTCAAGACCGACGGAGATGTCACATGATTTGACGTCCTTGTCACCGAGCAGGTTGACGACTCTTGTGGCAGCCGTGCTGATCGCGTGAATGGATTTCAGCAGCGGCTCCTTGCGGTCAAGCGCTTCGCCGGTGTAGGAAACAAAGACGGTGGGAATGCAGAGGACGTTGTCACGGATGAATACCGGACTGGTCACATCCCAGTATGTGTAGCCGCGCGCTTCAAATGTCGCACGCAGACCGCCGGAAGGAAAACTGGACGCATCCGGTTCTCCCTTGATCAGCATCTTGCCGGAAAATCTGGCCATCGCTTCACCGTTGGAACCGGGCTCGAGGAAAGAATCATGCTTTTCGGCCGTGCCGCCGGTCATCGGCTGGAACCAGTGGGTGAAGTGTGTCGCGCCGCGCTCCATGGCCCAGAGCTTCATTGCGTGGGCGATGGCATCCGCAGTCTGTCTGTCCAGCGTTCCTTCGTTGGCAACGGTCTTCTTCCAGGACTGGTATACAGGACGGGGAAGGCGGTCAGCCATCTCTTTTTCGCCGAATACCATGGAGCCGAATTCTTCAAAAGGTCTTTCCATCAGTTTATTTCTCCTTTTATGAAGAAACTTTAGTCCTCCGCATGCATTAATGTCAATTAAAATCGCTGATACAGCCGAAAAAAATGAGTTATTTTTTAAAAAAGTGAAAATTTCATAAGAAAGTCAGAAAAAAATCCGCCGAAAGGCAGATTTCATGAAATTTCATCATAAAAAGGCACCTATGTGCCTTTATCAGAATGCGTAGTAGCCGAACGGAGAGTTCTGGACCATCTGGACGTCTTTGACTTCCGGGACCTCATCCATGACCAGCGCCTTGATTCCGTCGTTCATCGTCGTGTCGATTGCCATGCATCCGGCACAGGCGCCGAGCATGGAAACATAGACAACGCCATCCTGGTAGTCAAGCAGCTGCACATCGCCGCCGTCTGCCTGGATATAGGGACGGATCTTGTTGATGGTATGTTCGATCCTTTCAAGAATGCTGTTGCGGGCAGCCATCTCTTCCGGTGTCAGTTCTTTTTCCTCATTTACTGTCTTTGTTTCTGTTTCACTCATTTTCTTTCAGCCTCTTTCCTGAAGTACCTGTATATTTTCTGATAAACATCATGAATTGTCCACTGAAACGATTGAAGCGTTTCTCTTTTTTCGCAAAACGGCTGACGGTGTGCTATACTTCTTGTCGGGAAAAAACAGAAATGTATAAATCAGGTGATATTGTAGAAGGAAAAGTGACAGGCATACAGCCCTACGGAGCGTTCGTTGCCCTGGATAATCATGCCAGCGGACTGATCCATATTTCTGAGATCAGCGACGGTTTTGTCAAGGATATCTCACGTTTTGTGAGCATCGGCGAAACAGTCCGTGTCAAAGTCATGGAA
>ONSK01000315.1 GCA_900320455.1 uncultured Erysipelotrichaceae bacterium
CAAAGGTGCTGGATTTCTATACGACAGCTGTCATCTATCCGTGGGAAGTTGCCTGTGCATGCGCAGAGACTGCCGTGAATAACGGAACCGAGCTGCATCTGAACACAAAGGTGGATTCCATTGAAAAGACGGAACAGGGCTATATCGTTCACTCTGGTGACAAGACATTTGAGACAAAGATCGTTGTCAACTGCGCCGGCGTGTATGCCGATCAGATCGCGAAGATGACGGGCGAGGATCCCGGCTTCTCCATCACGCCGAGAAAAGGCGAGTATTACGTCCTCGATCAGGATGCGGCCTTTGTCAGCCACATCGTCTTCCCGGTGCCTTCACCGACCAAAGGAAAAGGCGTTCTTGCCGTTCCGACGGTTTACGGCAATACATTGATCGGTCCCAACAGCGACTACGTTGATGACCGTGATGATGTCGGAACATCATCTGACGGACTTGCATATGTCAGAAACAATATCAGCAAGACGATGAAGAATGTGCCGCTGAACAGATCAATCCGCACCTTTGCCGGTCTTCGTCCGACAAGCACATATCATGACTTCCTGATCAAAGAAGAGGAAAACAATCCCGGCTTCATCAATGTCGCGTGCATTGAATCACCGGGTCTCGCTTCAGCGCCGGCGATTTCCGAATACGTTGTTCATGAGCTGATTGCCAAGCGCATCGAACTGAAGAAAAATGAGAATGCTGTCATGACACGCAAAGCGCCTGTCGTTATGAGCAGATTAACTCCCGAAGAGCGCAATGAGATGATCAGAAAGAATCCGCTGTACGGAAAGATCATCTGCCGCTGCGAGCAGATCTCGGAAGGTGAGATCGTTGACTGCATTCACAGAACATGCGGCGCAACCACCGTCAAAGGCGTCAAGAAACGCGTGAGACCCGGCATGGGCAGATGCCAGGGAGGCTTCTGCGAACCGCTTGTGCTGACAATCCTGGCAAGGGAACTCAATGTATCCCCGCTGGATATCGTTCTGGATTCTCTGGATTCCCGAATCCTGGAAAGTGAGAACCGCTAATATGAGAAACTATCAGGCTGTGATCATCGGCGGCGGAAGCGCAGGTCTTTCCGCAGCTGTGACATTAAAGAAAAAAGGAATCGAAGACATCGTTGTCCTGGAAAAGGACAGAGAACCGGGAGGAATCCTCGAACAGTGCATCCATAACGGATTCGGACTGCAGACATTCAAGGAACAGCTCTCCGGACCTGCCTATGCCGAGCGCTATATCAAGATGGCGGAAGAGCTCGGCGTGAAGATCATTCTGAACACCATGGTCACAAAGATGACGGCAGACAGAAAGATCACCTATGTCAATCCGGAAGAAGGCGAAGTGACCGTCAGCGCAGACGCTGTGATCCTTGCGGTCGGCTGCTATGAGCGCGCAAGAGGCGGCATCAACATCCTCGGCACAAGGCCGGCAGGCATCTACACCGCCGGGCAGGCACAGAGATATCTGAATATCGACGGCTGGCTTGTCGGCAGAAAAGTATTCATCCTCGGATCAGGCGATATCGGACTGATCATGGCAAGAAGAATGACGCTGGAAGGCGCGAAGGTATACGGCGTTGCGGAAATCATGCCGTATTCCAATGGCCTGCCCAGAAACATCAAGCAGTGTCTTGAAGACTTCAATATTCCGCTGTTCCTCTCCCATACCGTGACAAAGGTATTTGGAAACGGCAGACTGGAAAAGATCGAACTGATGGAAGTCGATGAAAAAAGAAATCCGATTCCGGGAACAGAACAGTATTTCGACGTTGATACGCTGCTTCTGTCAGTCGGACTGATTCCGGAAAACCATCTGGCAGAGGAAGCAGGCATCGTCATGGATCCCGTTACGAGAGGTCCGGTTGTGGATGACAGCTATATGACAAGCGCTGAAGGTATCTTTGCCTGCGGCAACGGTCTCCATGTCCACGATCTCGTTGACTTCGTCTCTCTGCAGGCCTCCAGAGCCGCAGAAGGCGCCGCAGCCTATCTGAAGGGAGAAACTACCACCGGAAAGACATACGCGGTAAAACCGGGCGAGAATGTGAGCTATATGGTGCCTGCCTGCGTACATCCTGAACATGCGGATAAGAATGTTGAATTCTTCTTCCGCGTCAGAAAGCCGATGGAAGAGGCAGAGCTTGTCATTGAAAGCGGCGGAAACGTCATCCGCACAATGAAAAAGCGCAAGCTGATGCCGAGTGAAATGGAAAGGGCAGTCTTGACGGCAAAGGAAATTGCCGCATTGAAGGAACCTGTCGTAATCCATATGAAGGAGCTGAAATCATGACCGAGAAAGAACTGATCTGTGTCAACTGCCCGATGGGCTGCCGTGTCACGGTAACAATGGAAGACGGAAAGATCCTTGATGTCAAAGGAAACAGCTGTCCCCGCGGCAGAGCATACGCGGAAAAAGAATGCATTCGTCCGGAACGCATTCTGACAACAACCGTAAAGATCCAGAACGGAACACATCCTGTTCTGCCGGTCATCACCGACAAAGAGATTCCTCTGGATATGATCTTTGAGGCAATGGAGGAAGTTCGTTCCGTGACTGTGGAAGCTCCTGTCAGAGAAGGGGATGTCATTATCAAGGATCTTCTCTCTACCGGTGCAGATCTGATCGCATCAAGATCCATGGACAGAGTGTAAATGACAAACTGAAAACAGTGCTGATCGAAAAAACAGCGCTGTTTTTCTTACGGCAGAAAAGGCAAAAAATAGTGGAATTTAACTTTTCAAAATTCTTCGAAAAAAAGTATAAAAGACGCTTGCAAAGATGTTTGTTGTTTGCTATTATAGGTGAGCACTGATTTTACGTGCGATGCGCCGATAGCTCAACTGGATAGAGTATTTGACTACGAATCAAAAGGTTGCGGGTTCGATTCCTGCTCGGCGCGCCATCGGGATGTAGCACAGCTTGGTAGTGCACTTGATTTGGGATCAAGGGGTCACAG
>ONSK01000148.1 GCA_900320455.1 uncultured Erysipelotrichaceae bacterium
ATACAGATCACTGATTGGACAGCGTGAAGTAGAATGTCTCGACCTTATTGTAATACGGAAGTTCATCGATCGTATGAACAGGCTCCCAGTCAAAAGCAGTAGACTGTGCATTCGTCTCATCATCCGCATATCTCACAATGAATACCGTTCCGTCATACTCCTGCGGACACAGGACGATCAGATCTGCTACAAGCTTCGGCCAGTTGTTAGTTCTTTTATATGTATATGCCACCTGGTACTCTTTGCCTTCATATTCAACCGTCCGTCCTGATTTGATCAGTTCGGATTCACCTGCTCCAATTGTATGTGACAGCTCATTGGTCGTATCAAAGCAGATCCCCGTATAGCGGTCAAACGGATACTCTCTGGTCCGGATCCTGCCGCCGGGCGAATCTGTCACATCATAGATGACCGTGGCAATGACTTTCTTATATCCTTCCGTTTCCGCAGGTTCTTCTCTGATCGTACATGACGCATGCATCGGGAAAGTTCCTTTTTCAGCCCATGCTGTGTATTCAAATTTTCCCTGCGGTGTGATTTTAATATTCTGTTCCTCCAGGAAACTCTTCGGCTCCGGTGTCGGAGTCGGAGTTGGTGCAGGTGTCGGTGTCGCTTCAGCAGCCGGTTCCGGTGTCGGAGACGGACTGACAGCTGAAGAAGAATTGCCGCAAGCCGCAAGCACAGCACACAATGCAGCACAGATCAGCTTTCTGTAATCCATATTTAAATATCCCCCATAACAAATTCGTGAAAATTATAATGCCGTGTCATCTGACTGTCAAAAATGAAAAGGAACCATAACGGTTCCTGTTTCTGCAAGTAATCTGCTTAGAGGGTAGCGATCTTGACGCCCGGGCCCATTGTTGTGGACATGGTAACGGACTTCATGTATGTTCCCTTGACTGTAGCCGGCTTGACCTTCAGCATCTGATCATAGATAGCCTTGAAGTTTTCAGCCAGAGCTTCATTGGAGAAAGACTTCTTGCCGATCATGACATTGATGTTGCCTTCTCTGTCAACACGGTATCCGACTTTACCCTTCTGGATCTCTTCGATTGCGTTCGCAACGTTCATTGTGACTGTGCCTGTCTTCGGGTTCGGCATCAGGCCTTTAGGTCCGAGGAGCTTACCGAGCTTACCAAGCTGGCCCATCATATCCGGAGTAGCAACGATGACATCGAAGTCAAACCAGTTTTCTTTCTGGATCTTTTCGATCATGTCTGCGCCGCCGGCATAGTTTGCGCCTGCCTTCAGTGCTTCATCGATCTTGGCACCCTGTGTGATGACCAGGACTCTCTGTGTACGGCCTGTGCCGTGCGGGAGAACCATCGCGCCACGGATGTTCTGATCTGCCTGACGAGGGTCAACGTTCAGAACGAAGGATACTTCAACGGATTCATCAAAATTTGCGAAGCTGATGTTCTTGATCAGTTCGATTGCTTCTTTGTAATCATAGAGTCTGGAGCGGTCGATCTGTTCCTTCGCAGCTCTGTACTTCTTTCCTGCCATGGTATTAAGCCTCTCCTTCCACTGTGATGCCCATGTTGCGGGCTGTGCCGGCGATGATCTTCATCGCTGCTTCAACGTCATTGGCGTTGAGGTCCGGCATCTTGTACTCAGCGATCTCTCTCAGCTGAGCCTGTGTGATCTTGCCTGCCTTGACAGTCTTCGGTGTTCCGGATGCTTTTGCAATTCCTGCAGCCTTCTTCAGAAGAACAGCAGCCGGTGTTGTCTTGATCACGAAATCAAAAGATTTGTCTTCATACGCAGTGATAATGACAGGAACGATGTCGCCGTGACGATCCTTTGTCTTGTCATTGAACTCTGTGCAGAACTTCGGCATGTTAATGCCTGCGGATGCGAGCGCGGGACCCGGTTTGGCGCCGCCGCCCGGGAACTGCAGTTTGCAGACCTTTGCAACTTTCTTTGCCATGTGGCTTCCTCCTTTTTATTGAATCCACATGCAGTGGTTAAACGGGCATTGCTACCCTGCCACGCATGAGCACGCTGAAAGACGTGCGCAATAATGATACTGCATCATTCAGGTGCAGTCAATAAGAAAAACCGCCTGAGCGGTTTGACTTTTCAGAGTTCCTCGACCTTCTGCAGATCGCTGTAGGGAATATCCGTCGGTGTCTCTCTTCCGAAGAGCATCGTCAGAACATTCGCTGTCTGTGTCTGGTCGTTCATGGAGGAAACCTTTCCTTCCATACCGGAGAACGGACCTGTCAGGATACGTACTGTATCGCCGACCTGGAAGTCGACAACAACCTTCTTGTCGCTCTGCCCGACTCTTCTGAGGATGGATTCCATCTCATCAGGAGAAACCGGGAACGGCTTGGCGCCGCCGCCTGAGGATCCGATAAATCCGGTAACACCCGGTGTGTTTCTGACAACATACCATGCTTCGTCTGTCATCTTCATTTCAACGAAGACATAGCCCGGGAACATGTTCTTCATCTTTTCGACCTGCTTGCCGTTCTTGATTTCGATTTCCGGCTCTTCGGCGACGATGATACGGAACAGCTGTTCCTGGATACCCATGGATTCCAGACGCTTCTCAAGGTTGTCCTTGACTCTGTTCTCATGTCCGGAGTATGTGTTTACAACATACCAGCGCTTTTCATGTTCATCATCAATGATGGGATTGATCTTTTCTTTCTCGCTCATACCTTACACTCCGATTCCGATAAATCTCAGCAGGAATGCGACAACGAAGTCGCAGCATACAAAGAACAGTGCGAAGAAGCCGCCGAATACAAGGACTTCACCTGTATTCTGAATCGTTCCTGATGTATTGCCTTCTGTCTTCCACTTCGGCCAGCGTACACGCTTCGCCTCCTTGGCGATGCCGTCAACAGAGAACCAGTGATCCTTCTGCGCAGTGTTTTTTGTGTTCTTCTTTTCTTCAGCCATACTGGAAACCTCCTATTTTGTTTCCTTGTGGAGCGTTGCTCTGCCGCATTTCGGACAGTATTTCTTCAGCTCCAGTCGTTTGTTTTTGTCCTTCGATCCATGTGTTGTGTAGTTTCTTGACAAGCATACTTCACAAGCCAGGATGATTTTTTTGTCATCTTTTGCCATGACGAAAAACTCCTTCAGATGCCAAATTACTCTAACACATATAAATTCACTGCGTCAATGCGCATTTTCCAAATTCAGCCGATCAGCTTCTTTTTCAGAAGCCTGTATTCTTCCTCATCGATCGCTCCGGAATCCAGCAGATCCTTCAGTTCGCGGATCTTCGCGATCATGTCATCCTCTGCCGCAGGAGCCGGTGCTTCCTCTTCGGGAATAGGAACATATTCATCTTCCGCTTCCAGATTGACTGTGACATTGTTGCGGATGCGGGCATCGATATCGTTGTCACAGAGGAACGTGATGCGGATGATTTCATCATTTGTGATATCACGCAGTTTCATCACGGCATTGGTGCGGATCTCACGTGTTTCCACCCGTGATTCGCTGTAGGAATGACGGTCGCGCTTTTTGCCTGTTCCGACAGCCGCGCCGAGCACCGTGCCGATTCCCGGTGCGATCATCGTACCGATAATAGCTCCAGTCACCCTGCCCTTGCGGTTGCTGAAGAGGCCGTCATTTTCCTCTTCCCTGTGCTCTATGACATAGTCACGGTAGGCCGGTCCCTGCCACTGGTAGTCAATCACTTCAAAGACTCTTTCGTAGTCTCTGTCAAACCAGATGATGCCGGGCATTCCCTCATCATAATGCATATGGAGTTCACCGGCATTTCTTCTGGAGGATACATCCTCCTGTCCGCCGGTCACCTCAATGATGATCGTATGTTCACTGTCTTCGAGAAATCCGAATGTCATCGCTTCCCCCTCAATGGCTTTCAAACCATTCGCGGATGCGCTCTGCGCACCTGCCTTCCCACATATCCGTATGCTCAATCAGAAGAACGCCGAGTTCTTCCGCCTTGAGGACATATTCCGGATGATCCGTGTGATGATCCACACACAGCACCGGAACCGCTTCCCTGCCGCCGAATCTGACGGCGTTGGATTCTACTTCGTAGATGGCCTGCTGATCATATTTTCCCGCCTTGCAGGAAACACTGATCAGACGGCTGTCTTTGGATGCCATGACGTCCAGCTCGCTGTTGGGATCGTTATGCTCGAACCTTCCGCCGTTCCAGTCAATGTTGACACGGATATCAAGATCATCAAACCAGCCGGAATCCATCATCTGATAGTATGTATCATATTCAAACGGCACGCCCGCGTCTGCCAGCAGGATCATGTAATCCGGACTGGCAAATTCCATGTACAGCCGGTTGTCACGGACTTCACAGACAGAAAGGACATCACCCTTCAGTCCGTTCAGCAGCGTGCGGTATTCATTGTATACACTCGCTTCCGTCTTCCACTGGGCATGCTTTCCGTATTTCTTGTACAGTCCGCCCATGACCTTGGTGAAGGAAGACCAGCGGTTGTCATTGGCACGCTTGACGCGGTTGACGGTTTCCACCGCCTTTCTGCCTCTTGCGTCATAGTGGATCTCTCCCAGATCGCGTATCCCTCCGCCGTGCAGCTCAACGATGTCGCGGATCGAAAGGTGCGGTATTTCCAGAGGCTCCCTGGTGTATTTTCCCTGGTGGAGGATCTGGATCTCCTTTGTCTTCACCTCCGGACAGACAAGCTTGATGCCGGAGTGCACAGCGTACATGGAAGCGGATGCCACCGCCATGTCACTGCCGCCGAGGATATCCACCGCGCAGTCTGCGCCTTTGTATTCCGCAAGGATCCTGTCGAGTTCAGAAAGTTCAAAGCAGCGGTATTCCGTTTCTGCCGTGACATATTTCCTGATCACCGGATGATCGATGATTTCCTCCTGTTCTTTTTCATAGAGGAATACGACCTTTTCCGGCTTCAGCGCATAGGCGCTGTACAGATTCTTGATCTGATCGTTGTCATACAGTTCAACCAGTGTTTTCATATCCTTATTGTAATTCTTTTGATGTCCTTCTGAAAAGTAAAAGGAGAACACTTCTGTTCTCCCTGATGATGCGTCATTCTTTGACGGGATCCGTAACGGCACGCCAGTTGTTGCGGCAGTACAGCAGCATCTTTTCCTTCAGCTTCGCGCTGAGCTTTTTATCAAAGCTTCCCGGCAGGCATCTCCATGTCCAGGCAGGCGTCTTTCCGGAAGGATCATTCATGCGCGCTTCACTGCCAAGCTCCAGCAGATCCTGCATCTGCACGATGGCAAGGTCGGATACCGTGCCGTATACCGCGCTGAGCACGCCCCATGTGAAATCCTTGTCGGAAGAGATGTTGAGATATGCCTTGCATCTGTCGATGCGGCCTTTGTTGTTCCTGTCGTTCTTCCAGCCGCTCAGCGTGTCATTGTCATGTGTTCCCGTATAGACAACAGAGTTCTGAATATACTGGAACGGCATGTAATAGGAACCCGGATCATTCGGATCAAACGCATACTGCATGATGCGCATGCCGGGGAATGTGCTCTCCTTTACCAGGTCTTTCAGCTCCTGTGTCAGGATGCCGAGATCTTCCAGGATCAGCTGGCGTTTGCCGATCTTTTCCTCCATGCGGCGGAATACCTCCACGCCCGGTCCCTTGCGCCAGTGTCCTCTTGAGGCATCGGGATCTTCTGCCGGTACGGCATAATATGACGCGTATCCCTGGAAGTGATCAATGCGCAGAGCGTCGTACAGCCTTGTCTGGAATTCCACGCGGCTGATCCACCAGGAATAGCCGTCATTGCGCAGTCTGTCCCAGGCAATCAGCGGGTTGCCCCATTTCTGTCCGCCGGGATTGCCTCCGTCAGGAGCCATGCCGGATACGAATGTCATTCTGTGATCGCCGTCCATTTCAAAGTGTTCCGGATGTGCCCAGACATCGGCGGAATCGGAAGCGATGTAGTACGGAAGGTCACCGATGATCTGGATTCCCTTCGCGTTGGCATATTTCTTCAATGCGTAATACTGCTTAAAGAACAGATACTGCATCCTTTCCTGGAACAGCACTTCTTCCTTCAGACGTTCCGCTTCATTTCTGACAGCTTCGTATTCATGTCTGCGCAGATTTTCCGGCCACTGTGTCCAGGGCTTTCCCTTCTGGTCATTCTTGATTGCCATGAATACAGCATAGTCTTTCAGCCAGCTGTTTTCTTTCTGAATGAAATCAATGTATTCCTGCGGATGGATCAGAGGCAGTCTGTCAGCTGCCTTGCGGAGAACCTTGTATCTCTCGTTGTAGAGAATACCGTAATCAACGTGATCCGGCTTCTTCTCCCACTTCACGGATGTGATCTCGCTCTTCTTCAGTAAACCGTCTCTGACAAGTTCATCCAGATCGATCAGATACGGATTTCCCGCATAGGAAGACAATGCCTGATACGGTGAATTGCCGTAGCCTGTCGGTCCGATCGGAAGGATCTGCCAGAATGTCTGTCCCGCTTCCGCCAGGAAATCAACGAAATCACGGGCATCTTTGCCCATGGTTCCGATTCCGTAAGGAGACGGAAGAGACGTAAATGATAATAAAATACCTGCACTGCGAATCATGTGTAAAACCCCTTTCAGCACTGATACAAGTATAGGCAGATTGGCACCTCACTAACAAGCATCATTTCTCTGCAGGAAGAAAGAAATGATGGTACACTTTGGTTGAACAGGCGAGGTACACATCATGAAAAATATCAGATTACTGATTGCGGCCGCTCTTCTTCTGACAGCTTCCGGCTGCGGAAAGCAGGAGGAACAGCAGCCCTCAGCGGATTCCGAAACCCCGAAGACAACATCGGAAACAACGCCTAAGACAACAGATGAACCTGTTGTGTCGGAACTGCCGGAAGATCCGGCAAAGACTGTCATCTGGGCGCATGAGCCGGATATGGAACTGGATGGAATCTATACCCTGGAGGCATTCCCGTATGAATTCAATTATCCGGGATATACCTTTGAGAAAACAGGATATCCCCAGGACTGGGGAAACTCCCCTGCCAGCATCACCGTGCAGGAAGGCTATTACACAGACCGTGAATACACCGGAAACGCCATCATGGTTCAGAAGGGAAAGAAATACGGCATTCTGGACTTTGAAGGAAACGAACTCTATCCGATCACACTGGAGGTGGATGAGATGTCCGTCTTCGGTGATGAGAGTCTCCCTCTGCTCTGGGAGCCTTCCGGCAACTTCTATCTGCCGGCAACCCTCTCGGATGACTTCGAAGGAGAGATCTTCAATTCTGATTTCAAGAGTCTGACGGAAGGATCCGTCCGCAGCGGATACGGCGGCGATCCCGGCTGTGATTACTATGTCAGAGACGGAAAGATCATCAAATACGATTACTTTGAGGAAGCCTGGGCGGAAGACTTTGCGCCGCCTCAGACATACGGCATGAACTGCCTGCTCACAGCCGTTGACCAGGAAGGAAATGAAACCGGCACGGTGCTTGTGACAAGCGAAGGAATCTCCGAACCGGTCAAGGCACGCTTTGCGGCTGACTTCGTCAACGGATACTATCTTGCGACAGACAATACGGAAGATAAGATCTGGGATCTTCCGGAAAGTGCGAAATACGCATATGTCGATGCCTACAAAGGTTCTGTCATGACCGAATACATCTATGAAGACGGATCATTCTTCTCCTGCGGATACGCGCCGGTAAAGAAAGACGGCAAGTGGGGATTCATTGACACAGCCGGAAATGAAATCACGGACTTCCTGTTTGACTTTGCCTCCTATCTGTACGAAGGAAAGGCCTACGTCCTTCTCAAAGGCAAATGGGGAATCATCGATCTTGCGGCCACAATAAAAGCAGGCATTCCGGTAACGGAAGAAACCTGCTTCATCACAGAGTGAACGGGACTGCTCAGCAGTCCTTTTTCAATTCCCGGTTTCCTCCAGGGAATACCTGCCGAAGATGCCCCTGAACTCACAGCCGTGCTTTGTGATCGGATAATAGGATACCGAACCATCTGCCAGACGGTAGATGACTGCCCGGTAGGAAGCCTCAAAGGCGGAATAGCTGATCAGACCGCCGCGGTAATCCGTATCCAGGCGGAATACCGCCATGAACTGCACATTGTCCGGATCAAAATACGATCCGATAGTAGCGCTGAAGGAGCGCAGTGAGATATCCGTGACATGGATTTCCTGCTGGCCGAGATGCAGTGATCCGCACTGTTCCAGTTCGCTTTCCAGCAGATTGCGCAGGTTGATTGTCACAGCTTCTTTTTCCGCCGTGCTCAGCTGGGAAGGATCGTTCAGACGCACCGGTTTTTTATCAATCGGATAATCCATCGTTCCGGCCTCCGCAACATATCCCGCTTCTCTCAGCTTTTCCTCATCATAGGAGGCAATGAAGCGGATTACCGGCGTTTCCGATGAAATGTATTCCCAGGTATATTCAATGCCGAGATCTTTCAGATCCTGCGGGATCGAAACATCCAGCACGATACCTTCACTGCTGACATTCCAGACCGCGCTGATATCACGGAATACATTGATCACCTGATACTCCGCAAGACCGCTGACAGTGTACTTTCTTTCTGTTGTTCCGATGCGCACATGCGCTTCGTCTGCGGATGCGGCATCATATGTGCAGCTGTAGGTAATCTGTTCGCCGTTCTGCAGACCTTCTGCTTTGGAAAAGGAACAGGAGATGCTGGCAAGCAGGGCATCGTAGGCAGCTGTTCTTTCTTCGCTGCTCTGCCAATCACTGCGGCATTCTTCCAGCGCATCCATGCCAGCCTGTTCCGGATGGAATTCCCCCTCAACATATCCTCTGCCGCTGTAGCCGGCAAAAGACGGCTGGATCCCGGAAAGCAGATTCACTTCCTCGACTCTTCCATTGAGATAAATAATAAAGCCGACAGCACAGACAGCGCATAAAAACCCCGCTGCCGCGCCAATCGGCAATCTGAACTTTCTTTTCACCGGTTCAATGACCGGTTCCTTTTTTTCTTCCTCTTTCTTCCCGGAAAAAGGAATTTCGAGTACGTCTTTCTGCGTCACGATTTCATTATAATCAATCCAACGCTTCACACAACGGATTCAATTTTTAGGCTTTCTTTAACTGACCATAACGAAGAAGTCCCCTTCTTCTTACGAAGTGTAAAGGAGGGGATGAATTCGTGGTAAAAATATAGTATAATACGATTAGTCGTAGAGGACGGCGAAGAATACTTCGCATAACAATACGGTTTTGGACAATAATAATCACTCAGTATTCGCTTTGTATTACCACATTGTCCTTGTTGTGAAATATCGCCGGAGGGTATTCGATGATTCTGTTTCTGAATATGCGAGAGATGTGTTTGAAAGGATCGTTCCTTCCTGCAGCATCTCATTGCTGGAATGGAATCATGTACATATCCTCTTCAAGGCGCATCCTGACAGTGATTTATCCCGATTCATCAATGCGTATAAGAGCGCTTCCCCCAGACTGATCAAGAAAGAATTTCCTGAAGTGCGTCAGAAACTGTGGAAGGAATACTTCCGGAGTCAGAGCTGCTGCCTTCTGACAACAGGAGGA
>ONSK01000086.1 GCA_900320455.1 uncultured Erysipelotrichaceae bacterium
GATGGGTGATGAACGGACGTGCGCTTGCGCCGGTCAGCAGGGTGGAGAGGATCGGTGTTTCAACCTCTGTGAAGCCCTGTGTGCTCATATAGTTTCTGATGCATGAGATGATGGCAGGACGCAGGAACGCGACACGCTTGGAATCCTCGTTCATGATCAGATCGACATATCTTCTTCTGTAGCGCTCTTCCTTGTCTGTTAAGCCATGGAACTTTTCGGGAAGGGGACGCAGCGCCTTGACGAGGTGTGTGTATTCCTTTGCCTCAACGGACAGTTCGCCGGCCTGTGTCTTGATGACAGTGCCTTCAATGCCGATGATATCGCCGAGATCGCTTGCCTTGAAGAGTTCATAGACGTCATCGCCGACAACCTGTTTCTTGACAACGACCTGGATGGAGCCGTCTCTGTCCTGGATGTGCATGAAGCCGATCTTGCCCATTCTTCTCTTGGACATGATGCGTCCGGCAATCTTTACATTCACATTCAGTGCTTCCAGTTCTTCCAGTGTCTTCTCAGCGTAATCTGCGCGGATCTTTCCGGAGAAGGCTGTGCGCTCATATGCCTGTCCGAACGGATCGAGGCCTTTTTCCGCCAGCGCGTTCATCTTGTCGCGGCGCACCTGTTCCTGGTCGGTAAGCTTGTTTTTCTCAATGTTCTTTGCTTTTGCCTTGAGCGTTTCTTTGTTTTCATCGCTCAGATTCCCGGTAATCTGCTGGGCAGTGTCCTCTGCCTTTGCCTTGATCTTGTCGAGAAGGGCATTCAGCTGCTCGAGGTCAGATTCATTCAGGGAATCTGCGGCAGCGTCAAAATGTGTTTCCAGTGTTTCCTTCAGCTGTTCTAATGGATTCATTTTAACCTCCTGGTATATATAAAAGCTCTCACCCATAGGGACGAGAGCTTGTTCGTGGTACCACCCTAATTCACAGTCTTTGACTGCCTCATTGATGTCTGTAACGCAGATCTGCGGTTGAGCTCGGGAGTCCTTGTCAGAAGACGTTCATTCTGCCTCATTTTCACCGTCAGAGGCTCTCTGTGAGAAATCCGGTCAGCTCTTTCTCCGTCATCGCCGACGGCACGATTATAGCACGTTTTATTCTGAATGGAAGAAAAAAGGCGTTCAGATGAACGCCCTGTGATCAGAATCTTGTCTTGTCATCCACCATGGAGGTGAAGGCGATGGTCGGAAGTTCACGGTCCTCCGGATCTTCCGGATCATACAGATCGCTTCTTTCCTTGAGGTCTTCCAGAAGGGAACTGATCTCGGAAGAAGAGATGGTATCCTCATTCGGTTCCTTTCCTTCGTTTTCATCGAAGCTGCGCATCAGCTCATCTTCGATTGCCATGATGTGTGCGGTATCCTCAGCGCTGAGGAGATCCTCCATACCGTCAGCTGTTTCGCTTGCGGCTTCATTCAGCAGGTTGCGGAGGGAAGTTGTATCGAAATCCTCCGTTCTCTGCTCATCCGCGGATGATTCCTTTGTGGAAGGGGGAAGGATCAGCTCATCATTTCTGATTTCCGCAGGTGCCGGTTCTTCAATCGGCGCGAAGGCGGGTTCATCATCCTCTTTCTCAAATACCGGAAGTTCTTCTTCCCTGACAGGTTCTTCCTCAACGACAGGCTCTTCCGCCGGTGCAGGTGTTTCCTGCTCAGCAGCTGCTTCTTCCTCGGCAGCGATATCTTCTTCATCCATGAAGAGTCTTTCACCCGGAACGTAGATCCTTGTCTTTTCAATTTCCGGAACGGATGTTTCCGGCTTCGGCAGCTCTACGGGAACATCTTCCTCTTCCGCAGGAGCTTCTTCTTCAACAGGAACTTCTTCCTCTTTGATCTCTTCGACCGGAGCTTCTTCCTCTTTCACTTCTTCAGCCGGTTCTTCGGCAGGTTCTGTTACCGGCTCTGCTTCTTCCGGTTCGGCTTCTTCAGTGACCGTCTTATCGATCTCTCTGAAGATGTCATCGATGGAGAAGTCAGGCGCTTCTTCTTCCTCAGGTTCTTCCGGCTGGTGATAGTATTCCTCAGATGCCAGACGCACCATATGAATCGGGAATGCTTCATCCCTGACGGTTCCGTCTTCTCTGAACAGGTAGACACGGCGTCTTGTCCTGCCGTTTTCTTCAAATTCCTCCAGGAACCTGCATCCGCATTCTTCGCCGTTCTCCATCAGGAATGCTTCCTCACCGAGCATCGGCGCTTCCGGGTCCTCCGCGGAAAGCCATGCGGACCAGTCGACATATCTGCTCGCCTCTTTGGAAACGAGGGAGTGGATAAAGATGTCGATCTGTTTCTGAGAACATCTGATCAGCTTTTCATAGTTTGTAGACATGACGCACCTCCGTCTGTAACAATATCCTTCATATTATCGCACAAAGATGCCTGTTTCGGTAGAAAAAAGAAAAAGCCGCCCGCAGGCAGCTTCATTCACACTCAGTCTTCCTCTTTGGGATCCGGTGCGTTTCTCAGTGCTGTATTGACGATAATACCCAGGATCAGCGCTGTAGCGATGGATGTGATCGTGATATTCCAGAATGTCAGGCTGAGTCCGCCGATACCGGCAATCAGGATCGTGGAGACAACGAACAGGTTTCTGTTGTCATCCAGGTTGACTTTCTGGATCATCTTCAGACCGCTGACGGCAATGAATCCGTACAGAGCCATGCATACGCCGCCCATGACACAGGAGGGGATGCTGGAGATGAAAGCGATCAGAGGTGAGAGGAAGGAAATCAGAATGCATTCCAGAGCGGCTGTGATGATTGTCGCAACGGAAGCGTTCTTTGTGATGGCAACACAGGCAACGGATTCACCGTATGTTGTGTTCGGGCATCCGCCGAAGAATGCGCCGACGATGGAGCCGACACCGTCACCGAGCAGAGTCTTGTCCAGACCCGGATCTGTAAGCAGATCTTTTTCGATGATGGAGGAAATGTTCTTGTGGTCAGCGATATGTTCCGCGAATACGACTGCCGCAACAGGAATGTATGCCGCAGCGACTGTCAGGTAGTAGCTTCCTGTCATTTCAGATAAGCCCTTGATACCTGTCAGGAATGTGAAATCCGGAACAGCGAGGAATGTCTTGATGGAGACACCGCCTTCAACCAGTGCCGCGAACGGTGCGAAGCTGACAATCTGCATTGCCGGATCATTGATGGCATTGCCGATCAGTGTCAGGATGACAGCTGCCGCATAGCCGCAGAGAATGCCGATGATGAACGGAATCAGACGGACATTCTTTTTGCCGTAAACGCTTGCCCACATCGTTGCGCCAAGAGCGATCAGTCCGCAGAGGACTGCCCACTGTGTCGCTTCACCGGTTGCCGAGGAAGAGGTCAGGTTGGAAATCGCGCTGCCTGCCAGGGAAAGTCCGATGATTGCGACTGTCGGTCCGATAATGACCGGCGGCATCAGTCTGTTGAGCCACTCAACGCCGACACTGTTGATGATCAGCGCGAGGAAGACATATACAAGTCCTGCGAAGAGCGCGCCGACGATCAGTCCGGCAAATCCTGCAGCGACGCTGACCGCGCCTGCGAATGCTGTTACCATCGAACCGATGAAAGCGAAGGATGAGCCGAGGAATACAGGACTCTTGCGTTTTGTGAAGAATACATAGATCAGTGTTCCGACACCGGCGCCGAACATTGCGGCAGCGGTGCTCATGTTCACGCCTGCTGTGGAGTTGACGACCATTGGTACTGTGATGGTTGCCGCCATAATGGCCAGAACCTGCTGGAAGGCGTAGACGACCAGTTTACCTGTTTCCGGTCTGTCCTGAATGTTATAAACGAGCTTCATAGAAAAACCCCCTTTTATTCGGAATTCTACACACCTGTCATATGTTTGTAAAGCGTTATTTGAACAATGTGCACATGAAAGTGCTTACAAAAAGACAGCGGCTGTCATACGTCACTGTCTTCCGTAAACCTCATTGATTTTTCTGACAAGCTGCTTGGCTTTGTCATAGAGATAATGCGAATTTGTGCGGTTGTTCATCGAGATGCAGAAGGAGGCATCCTCGGTGAAACCCATGATATAGATATGAATTCTGTCATTGGGGCACTCGGCTGTACCTGTCTTGGCATACACCATGCCGTAGGAGCCTTCCTTGAGACCGTAGACTTCCGCGGTGGAATGCATGATGCGCTTCAGCTCCGTATCGACGTCCGAAGAAAGGACCTTGGAGAGGATCTGCTGTCTTGCGGCATAGAGAGGGTAGCGTCCGCGGTAAATGCTGTCGACGATATACGGCTGCATCATCACGCCGCCGTTGGCGACCGCCTGGGCAATCAGGCAGATATGCACCGGTGTGATCTGGGTGCTTCCCTGGCCGAAGGCAATCTGGGCGATTTCCGCCGGTGTGCCTTTGCCGAAGTCAATGCCGGAATGCAGGGTTGTCAGGAACGGAATCTCAATATCCTTTCCGACCATGAAGGCTTCCGCCATCTCCTTGAGCCTCGCTTCGCCGACCTTGTTTCCAAGATTTGCGAAATAGCAGTTGACGCTGTTGTTCAGCGCTCTTTTGAGATTCAGCTCGCCGTACGCCTTGTTGTTGAAATTGGTGATCGTGAAATCAGAGTTCTCCGGCACATAGACGCCGTTGTCATTGTAGGAGAACCATTCCTCATCATAGTGATTGTCAAGGGCTGCCTTGATCGCGGCTGCCGAGGTGACAACCTTGAAGGTACTGCCGGGCGGATCGTTTTCAAACGTTCCGCGTCGGAACTGCGAACCTTCGACCGTGCTTTCCAGCAGTGTTTCCACCTTGTTTACATCGTAGGTGATGGTGCTCTGCGACGCCAGGCAGAGGATCGCGCCGGTCCTGTTGTCAATGACCGTGACGCTTCCTTCCGTGCCGTCCAGGATTGTTTTGAAGGCATAGTTCTGAAGGCGGTTGTCCGTTGTCAGGGTGACAGAAGCCCCCTTGTTGGAGCGGTTGAGACGGAACAGGGAATAATCCGCAAGGTTTCCGCGCAGACCGAAGCGGTTCTCTCTGCCGGAAGAAACGGAATAATAGCCGAGCAGCCAGGCATAGCTCTTGTTCATCGGGCTTGAAGCTGAGGCAGGGGAGCCTGCCGATGCATTGCCCATGATCAGGGTTCCGCTGCGGTCCAGATAGTCGCCTTCAATGGCATAGTTTTTGATCGCGTTGTATACGATCGTGTTCTTCGTCGCTCTTGAAGAAGAGGAGACAAGCGGGGCAATCGTGTATTTCCAGCCGAACATGGCGCAGAACAGAAGACATACCGCGATGCAGCCAAGCTCCGTGAGTCGGATTCTGCGGCTGCTGATGCGGATCTGGTCTTTATCACGCAGTGACATTGCTTTCACCTCCCTCCTGACGCGAAAGCATCATCAGAAGTCCGCTGAAGCAGAAGACAATCGTCTGATAGGTGAAGCCTCTGCTGAGGAAGGGAATCGGCAGACCCGCCAGAGGAATCAGATTGCAGGAGCCGAAGATGACAAGCAGCGCCTGCACGACAAGCAGCACCGTCGCCCCGTATACCACGACGCCATCCTGCACGCTGATGCGCAGAAGCCTGAGGGCAAGCTCGCTGCCCGAAAGCATGATCCGCATAAACATCAGCACTGCAAGAAGACCGGCCGGTAATCCAAACGCATTGACCAGAGCAATGAAAGCCATATCGCTTTCCGGTACGGGAATGGCATTGAAGTTGACGGTATTGCCATAGAGGCCCGAGATCCACAGCACTTTCTTTCCCTGCAGCAGCTGATAGCCGGCGCCATAGGGATCATTCTGGATATTTGCGGTGATGGAGAAGCGCTGATAGATCTTGCGCACATACGGCCAGATCAGACGCAGGATGCCGCTGAGTTCACCAGCCTGCGCCTTCGGATAGAGAATCTTATAAAGAATATAGGCAGCTGCCAGTGCCGAAACGGTGATTCCGGCAACCGCAAGCAGATACGTCCGCTTCACTTTGCCCTTGGGCAGGAAGATGAAGAGAACGGACAGATGCAGGAAGAAGAGAATAAAGAAGGAACCAAGCTCACGCACCAGCAGACAGCCGATCAGATTGACCGCAAGATAAATGCTGGAGATGATCAGCACCTGCTTTTCATCATGCTTTGCGCGTGATGAGAAGAGGGAACTGTAGAACAGTACGGCAAATACCTTTGTAAAGTCTGTCAGCTGCACGGTGTACGATCTGATCTTGATCCATGCATAGGTGCCGTAGCCGTTCGGATCAATGCCCCAGATCTTCAATACGGCAAAAAGAATCACGGAAGCGGCGATCATCAGCCAGATCGTCCATGGTCTGTCCAGGATCTTTCTGAACAGGGAATAGAAGAGAAGGAAACATCCGGCAACGGCAGCGGATACCGCGTATTTCAGGGCGCTGAATGTTGTACGCACCGGATAGACTTCATCAATGACCAGCTGTACGCCGACGCCGAACGCGCACAATGAGGCAATTGCCGCAAACAGCTTCATGTCACCGCCCCGGTTGTATTCGTATGTTCCCCAGGCAGCCGTGACAAAAAGCATCACGACAAGGGCGTAAAGGTAGTTCATGGCCGCCGTGCGCGACTGCACAAAGATCAGCACAGCCAGAATCATTTCCACTGCGACCGGTACAAATATATATCCTGCGCTGCCGTTTCCCGGCAGGATTGCCTTCAGCAGCGAGGGCTTTTTCATCTTAAGTTTCAATACGTAATCCTCCGTCCTCCATATCCTATCATTAATGCGTGTATTCGCAAGAATCACGAACGGCAGGGAGTTCACAAAATAATAAAAATATAAGAAAATATAAGGGTATATGGAAAAGAAAGCGCTTCCCGCACCGGAGAGAATCAAAGCGGTGTTTCTCGACATCGACGGAACACTGTTTTCACATTCAGACTGGAAGATTCCCGATTCCGCCGTCCAGGCTGTGCATCGCCTGCAGGAAAAGGGTATCAGAGTGATTGCCTGCACCGGCAGACATACGCTGGAAATGGCAGAGATGCCTTTGGACAGTGTGCGGTTTGACGCGCTGGTGACGCTGAACGGCGCCCTGTGTCTTGAGAAGGATGAGATCATTTATCATGTCCCGCTGCATAAGGAAGATCTCGCCTCGCTCCTGGAAGCACTGCAGGAAGATCCCTTTGCCTGCATCTTTCTGGAAAAAGACTGCATGTACATGAATATGCATTCCGAAGCAGCGGAAAAGGGACAGCAGGATATCAATACCTCGCTGCCTCCTGTCACAGATGTATCCAGAGCAATGAAAAACAACGTCTACATGATCGTTCCCTATGTCAGGGATGACGTCTGGCAGAAGGCAAGCGCCGGCATGAAGCACATCAAGGCGGCGAGATGGTCAGAAGCCCTGGATGTCTTCCATGAAGATACCGGCAAGGCAAAAGGCATGCATGAAGTATGCCGTTACTTCGGCTGGACAAAGGATGAGGTCATCGCCTGCGGGGACGGGCCCAATGATCTCGAAATGAAAGAGGCATGCGGATTTCTTGCGGCGATGGGAAACAGTGTGGATGCACTGAAGAAAGCAGCGGATTATATCACTGACGACATTGATGAAAATGGTCTTGCGCATGTGTTTGAAGCGCTCGGACTGCTCTGAAGGAGATGAACATGAAAACATATTTTGGCATGACACCGAAGGGACAGGAAACATATCTGTACACCCTGGAAAATGAAAAGATCAAAGCTTCATTCACCGATTACGGCGCGGCGATGGTCAGCCTGATCGAGAAGAAGACGAATACGGATGTGGTGCTCGGCTTTGACTGCTGCGAGGACTACTGCGCGCAGGATGCCTACATCGGCGCATCGGTCGGCAGAACCGCAAACCGCATCGGAAACGGCAGATTCACCCTGAACGGTCAGGAATATCAGCTCTATATCAACAACGGTCCCAACTGCAACCACGGCGGACTGGAAGGCTTTGATAAAAAGGTATGGCAGACAGAGGAGATGGAAAACGCGGTGCGCTTCTTCCGCACCTCACCGGACGGCGAGGAAGGATATCCCGGCAATCTCGATGTCAGCGTCACATACCGTCTGCTGGAAAACGGCGTGGAGATCACAGCGGAAGGCACATCCGATCAGGATACGCTGTTTGCCTACATAAACCACAGCTACTTCAACTGTGACGGCAGCGACTGCGTGCTGGATGAGCGGCTGATGATACCTTCGTCCGAATATTGCATCAATGATCCGGACGGAATGGCCACAGGTGTCTTTGAGAGCGTGATTGGAACACCGTTTGACTTCCGCACCTTTCATGAGCTCGGTGAACGCATCCAGGAGGAAAACATCCAGCTCAAGGAAGCGCTCGGCTATGATCATTTCTTCCCGCTGGAAGGCGAGGGCATCCGCCTGATGGCAGTGCTGAAGGGTGAAAAGACATCCGTGAGGGTTTATTCCGATATGCCCGGCATTCACGTCTATACGGCAAACTACACAAATGTGCACGGCGGCAAATACGGCAGACACTATGAACCAAGATGCGCGGCAGCCCTTGAAGCGGAATACTGCCCCAACGGCATCAACCGCAATGACGGAACGGTTGTACCGCTCGTGAAAGCGGGAAAAACACTGAAGAATACCATCCGCTATATCGTGGAACCGGCGCTTTGATTCCCAACAAAGCAAAAAAAGGCGCATAATATAAGAAAAGAATGACGGAGGATCAGTCATGAAAGAATGGACAAGAGAAGAACTGTACAGAGCTGTACAGGAAAGCGATAGGGAAGAGCTCAGACAGCTTCATGAAACAATCAAGGAATCACCGTGGCGTTCGGATTTTCATATCCAGACGGTCACCGGTCTTCTGAACGATCCCAACGGATTCAGCAGATTCAACGGAAAATGGCATCTGTTCTACCAGTGGTTCCCGTTCGGGGGAGTGCACGGACTGAAGCACTGGTACCATGTCACAAGCGATGACCTTGTCACATGGAAGAACGAGGGACTGGCAATGAAGCCCCATCTTCTGGAAGACAACCGCGGCTGTTACAGCGGAAGCGGACTGGTGAAGGGAGATACGCTCTATCTTGCCTACACCGGAAACAACAAGGATATCCACTGGGTCAGACATCCGTTCCAGATGCTGGCGAAGATGGACAAGAACGGAAAGATCACCAAGTCCCAGGTACCCCTGATCTATGAACAGAAGGGATATACGGAACACCAGAGAGATCCCAAGCTGTTTGAACACAACGGCAGATATTATATTCTCCTCGGCGCTCAGAACGAACAGAAGAAAGGTGTCTTCCTGCTCTTTACATCAGAAGAGATCGAAAAGGGATGGAAGCTGCTGGGTGAGCTGAAGGTACGCGGCTATGAGGACTTCGGCTTCATGATCGAATGCCCGGATATTGAAAAGATCGGCGACAAATGGCTCCTGCTGTTCTCGCCGCAGGGCCTGGAAGAACAGGGAGACCTCTTCCGCAACAAATATAACAACGGCTATATCATCGGCAGAATGGATTTCGACAATCTCGAATTCATTCCCGAAAGTGAATTCTGCGAGCTTGACAGAGGACTGGATTTCTACGCTGCCCAGTGCGCATGCCAGGACGTGTATCCGGATGCGGCGATCATGACAGCGTGGTTCGGATGCGGTGAGTACAAGACGCCTGTTACCGATGAGCAGGGCTACAGCGGACTGCTCACACTGCCGAGAATGCTGAAGATCGAAGGAAACAGACTCCTGCAGACACCGGTTCCCGAAGCGAAGAAGCTCAGAGGAAACGTGCTCTTTGAAGCAAAGAACGGCAGTATCGTCCGTGATACAATGCACGGTCTGATGCCTTCCTCCTGCATCATGCGTCTGGAGGATCCCGACAGTGAATCCGTCAACCTGAACCTGTTCTCAAGACCGCGCAAGAACGGCTTCATGATCTCCTATGACAAGTTCAGAAAGACGCTTGTCCTTGACAGATCGGATATGAACAACCAGTTCAATACGGAATTCGGCGCCGAGAGAAAGGTAAAGCTGGAAAACGGACTGAAGTCCCTGGAAATCTATGTTGACCGCAGCTCGGTGGAAGTATTTGTCAATGACGGCGAATATGTCCTCTCCGCGAGAATGTTCCCGGAAAAGGAAGAAAACCTGATCCGCATGGGCGGCAGAAACATCGACCTGACCGTCTGGTCGGCAGTCAAATCAGTCGAAGACGACTTTGTCATCTGAGCAGTCTGAAAACAGACTGCTTTTTTCTGTGCTATGATATTGGCATTGCAGGAGAAAACATATGAAAATCAGAAAAGCGGAAACAAAAGACATTGAACAGATTGAGAACCTGCTCTCACAGGTGCTTGAGGTTCATGCAGCGATACGTCCGGATATCTTCATTTCCGGCACCAGAAAATACAGCAGGGAAGAACTCGAATCACTGATCAGCGATCCCGATACACCGGTCTTTGCGGCAGCTGATGAAAACGACGTCATGCGCGGCTACGCGATGTGCCGGATAAAACATCCGGATCATTCGGGGAACATGCAGCCGATATTGTCATTGTATGTGGATGATCTGTGCGTGGATGAGGCATACCGCGGCCATCACATCGCCTCTGATCTGTTTGCCTATATCAGAACATATGCCGAAGAAAAAGGGTGCCATAACATCACCCTCAACGTATGGGAAGGCAATGACGGCGCCCGCGCGTTCTATGAAAGATGCGGCTTCGGCATCCAGAAGACAACCATGGAGATGATCATCAAAAAAGCATAGCGCAAACTATGCTTTTCTTTCGTCTGTGAAATAAACGATGGAAAGGAAACCGGGTCCGACATGGGCACCGATGACCGGTCCAAGCTCCATCAGATCGATGGAAGCAGCTTCCGGGAAGCGCTCGGCTACGAGTGCTTTCCATTCCGCGCCTTCCGCAGGGCTTCCGCTGTGACCGACGATGAATTCCATACCCTTGCCGTCCCTGACATCCTTTGCGGCGCTGTCCAGCAGCTCACGGATGCCTTTTTTCTTGCCGTGTGCTTTCTCATAGGCGACAAGCGTTCCATCATCCGGTAAATAAATCAGCGGCTTGATGGAGAGCAGGGTGCCGACGATCGCCGAAGCATTGGAAAGACGTCCGCCTTTGCGCAGCCACTGCAGATCATCCACAAGGAAGCGGTGAGCGACCTTGCGTCCGTTTTCCTCGCCCCAGCGGTATGTTTCTTCCGCCGATGCACCGTTATCACGCATTTCGCACAGCTTCTTCAGAAGCAGGCTGAGTCCCATCGTGATGCATCTGGTATCGATGATATACAGCTGCGCATCGGGATACTTCTCTCTGATCTGCTCAGCGGCAGCCAGTGAATTGGCAAAGGAATTGGAAATCGCTCTGTCCATATCCGCAAAGACGACAGGCTTTCCTTCCTTCAGCAGCTTCTTGAAGAAATCGTAATACGCGTAAGTGGTAATCTGTGATGTATTCGGTGTTTTTCCTTCACGCATCGCCTGGTAGAAAAGACGCTTTGTATCTTCACGGCAGTCATCCTGATAGACCTGGCCGTCAATTTCAAATGTATAGGATATAAACGGAATATTGTGTTCATCCAGCCAGCCGGCATCCATATCACAGGTGGAAGCCGTAGCAAGAATAAATTGATCCATATGTAACCTCCATAGACCATTTCATTTTATTAAAAACCGGTCTTTGAAATCAATACAGAAATCCATGTATCTGAAAAAAAGAGTCTGTTCAAACGCTTACAGACTCTATTTCATCGCTTTTGTGCAGTCATCAGACCGGAACAGCACTGGCTCTGACTCTGATCATCTCGATCAGATCCTTCATATACGTGGACTGTTCAATGTCTTTGCGGAAGGCGAAGACCACTTCCAGCATCGCTCTTGGCTCCAGGGGAACAGCCACGACCCCGGGCTGTCTGGAAGAGGCGATATTGGACATTGGCAGAAGACCGACACCCTGCTTGTTGGAAATGGCAGGGAGGATATCACGCACTTCCGCGGTGATGACGTTCTCAGTGGAAATGTGATGATCCTTCAGAAGTTTCCAGCACAGGCCGTAGGAAGGCGTATAAGGATTTGTCAGATAGAAGAATTCATTCTTCAGCTTTTCCAGGTGGATGCTCTGTTCTTTGGCAAGGGGATGGGTATCCCAGAGGATGGCAGCCATCTCATCAGCCGCCAGTCTGCACATTTCAATATTGGGATCATTGATCATGTTGGCACGGATGATAATCGCGTCATAATAGCCGTCATTGAGACCGGCGATCAGATTCTTGCCTTCGGATTCCTCAATGCGGAAATCAAGATCGTCATAATCGTCCACAAAGCGGTTGAACAGACGGGACAGGCGGTACTGTTTCAGAATCGGCAGAGAGCCGATAATGATCGCACGTTCATCCTTTTCCCGGTACTGGTCCATCGCGCGCAGTGCTCTGCGGTACTGCAGAACAAGCGGCTTGGCATTTCTGAGCAGTGTCTTTCCGGCTTCTGTCAGGATACCGGAATTCTTTCCTTCACGAAGGAAGAGGAGGGTATGAAACTCTTTTTCAAGAGCGAGAATCGGCGCAGCGGCAGAGGACTGGAAACGGTGCGCATCACCATTTGCGGTGAAAAACACTTCACTCTCCGCAGCTGAAACAAAAAATTCAAGATCTTCTATTTTCATGGGTGATCGTCCTTTACTGCTTTCAGTATAGCATGCTCAGTGATGAAAGCGCTTTACAAAAAAATGCCGCGTCTGCGGCATGTGAGTATTCAGAGTTTTTCGGCAGCCACTGCCAGCATCAGTTTGATGCGGTTTTCCTGGTTGACGCGGGCAGAGCCGGGATCGTAGTCGACAGCGGTGATATTGGCTTCAGGATACAGCTCGCGGATCCTGCCGGCAACGCCTTTTCCGGCGATGTGATTCGGCAGGCAGCCGAACGGCTGGGCGCAGATGATGTTGACATAGCCGCTTTCCACAAGCTCAACCATTTCCGCCGTCAGAAGCCATCCTTCTCCCATCTTTGTGCCGAGATGCAGAATGCCTTCCGGCTTGCGCATCAGCTCCCGGAACAGGACCGGGGCATGGAAGCCGGATTCCTGCAGCGCCTGATTCATGGAAGAGGCGATGGAATCAAACAGATTCAGGATCATGTCGGCGCCGTGTTCGATGATTTTCCTGCCGCCGTAGAGCCTGACATCCAGACCGTAATTGGCAACGCAGTATTCGACAAAGCCCATTAAGCCGGGCACGCATACCTCACAGCCCTGATCTTCCAGGAATTCTTCCAGATGATTGTTGCCGAGAGGTGAGAATTTGACGTAGATTTCTCCGACGATGCCGGTTTTGATCTTCTTCTGATCACGGCTGACACTGATTTTGGCAAAATCCGATGCAATCTCCTGAAAGATGCGCTTCATCGCGTGCATTGTGCAGTGCTTCGGTTCATGAACCAGTGCCGAAGCCTTCGCAAGCCACTCACTGACCAGCTCATCAGTGCTTCCCGGTACTGTTTCATAGGGGCGTACCTGGCGGCTCAGCGCGGCAATCTCATCCCCATACTCCACCGCTGCGAGAAGCTTGCGTATCATCCGCATGTTCAGCGGCAGGCAGGATTCTTTTTCCAGACCTGCCGGATTGATCGAAGCGACCGGGATCTGGCTGTAGCCGGCCTTGACAAGCGCTTTTCTCAGCAGGCGAATGTAATTGGAAGCACGGCAGCCGCCGCCGGTCTGCGATATCAGCAGGGCGGTATGTTCGGGATCATATTTTCCTGA
>ONSK01000036.1 GCA_900320455.1 uncultured Erysipelotrichaceae bacterium
AACTGCGCCGAAACGGTATCTGCACAGACGATATCCATATCCTTGAACATGCCCATACTTCCTCGCCGGTACTTCTGATCGATGAGAGGGGGGAACGCCATATCATCCGTGTTCCAAACAGCGGGAATCACTTCTTCACAGAGGATATGATCTCTGATGAGACCCTCGAAAAGGCATCGCATCTTCATTTCGCCAGCGCGAATGTTCTGAAGAGAATGGACGGGAAACCGCTTGGCAGGCTGTTTGAAAGAGCGCATGCCAAAGGTCTGACCACATCATTGGATGCCTCTTATGACAAAGCGAAGAGGGGACTCGAGCCGGTCGAGAGCGCACTATGGAACTGTGATATCTTCTTTCCCAGCATGCAGGAGGCAAGGATCTATGCCGGCAGTGATGATATTGATGAAATCAATGCCTTCTTTGAACAGTTTCCGCTGAAGATCTTCGGCATCAAGCTTGGTGAAAAAGGCGTCTTTGTCAGAGATGAAAAAGAAAAGATCTTCCTGGATACCCTGTATCACAAGACACCGGTGGATACGACAGGTGCCGGGGACGCCTTCCTGGCAGGATTTACAGCAGCCTGGCTGAAAGGCTATGATCTCAAATCATGCGCTTTATGCGGCAGCGCGCAGTCAGCTTCCGTGCTGGATGCGATCGGCGCCAATACCGGAGCCGGAACATGGACAGAGGCTATGAATCTGATCCGTGCAGCCGGATATGAAATGCAGAAACGCTGATTGTTTCAATGAATACATACAGCGGCATAGATGCCGTGTATTCGCTATAATGGAGTCAGGATCATACCGGAAAGGAGGGGCTTCAGGAAATGAACAAAAAGAAAAGCAGTATCATTGCCCAGGTGGCGAAGCTCTTCATTATCGGTACGATCGTGACCGGTATCCTGACATATTTTTCCCAGCGTGAACTATCCGATGCCAGCGTCAGAAAACAGACGGAAACAGTCGCAGGCCATATCGCGGATGAAGTCAGTATTGCGGTCAGGGAATACCCGGCAAACGAGTGGCTGATTCCGTACTGGAAGGAGCACAGCCGCACGCTCGATATTGTCTATGATGCCAATTACACGTCTGTCGAACGCCTCAGGGCAAAGTGCCAGGTGTTTGAAAAACGCCATCCGGATCTTGTGATCCAGTATGCGACGGAAGCGGAACTGATGAAGCTTCCGGAAGAAGATCAGAAGCTGTATGCGGAAATCGCGTATTCGCTGCTGATCTGCCGGATCAATGAAATCAAGGCTGCCTACCATGTGGACTACCTGTTCTGTGTTGCGACGGATGATACATACAAGAGCCAGTTCTTCCTGTTCAGCGCTGCCGATCCCGGTGATGTGCGCGGCACAAACTACGAGGAGGTATATCCTCTCGGGGCAGTGGTGACCGTGAATAAAAGCCAGTCGGATGCGATGTACAATGCCAGAAAGAGCAGCGCGAATCTGGCGGATGCCGGCGACTACGTCGACTACTACGCGATGTACGATCTGATCGGGGATGATATCTATCTGATCGGACTGACATACAATCTTTCCAGTCTGAAGGCGGATATCCGCGCCCAGACCATCTACCGCACAGTATCCGCAGTGGTATTGCAGATGATCCTTGCACTGATGACGCTGCTTCTGATTTTCCTGTTCGTGCTGCGGCCGCTGAAGGAAGTGCAGCGGATCATCCGCATGTACAAGGAAACGAAAGACTCCCGTCAGGTCAAAAACAGCCTGAATGTAATCTCTTCGACGAATGAAATCGGCCAGGTGGCGGATGACTTCGGCAGTCTTGCGGAAGAGATGGATGACTATATGGCAAGGATCTCTTCCATTACCGCGGAAAAGGAACGCATGAGCACAGAGCTTGCCCTTGCCGCAAGGATCCAGGCGGATGTTCTGCCGGGTGTCTTCCCGCCGTTCCCGGACAGAAATGAATTCGATATCTTCGCGCTCATGAATCCGGCAAGAGAAGTCGGCGGAGACTTCTATGATTTCTTCCTGATCGATGATGATCATCTGTATATGGCGATCGCGGATGTTTCCGGCAAGGGAATACCGGCTGCGCTGTTCATGATGTCATCCAGGAACATCCTGGCAAACAATGCCATGGCCGGCAAGTCACCGGCGGAAATCCTGGCGGATACCAACAGGATCATCTGTTCCTCAAACAGAGAGGAAATGTTTGTCACAGCGTGGATCGGCATCCTTGAGATTTCCACCGGCAGACTGACTGCCGCCAATGCCGGTCATGAATATCCGGTGCTGAAACGGAATCCTGACAGTCCGTTTGAAATCATTCAGGACAGACACGGATTCGTGATGGGCGGCATCTCTGAAGTGAAATATACAGAATATGAGATGCAGCTGGAGAAAGGAAGCAGGCTGTTCATCTATACAGACGGAGTGCCTGAGGCAATGAACACAAAGAAAGAGCTGTTTGGCACAAAGCGGATGCTGGAGGCACTGAATATGGAAAAGAACGCAAATCCGAAGAGTCTTCTGGAAAATATGCAGCGGGCTGTGGATACCTATGCCGATGGGACTGTCCAGTTTGATGACGTGACGATGCTCTGCCTGGAATACAGGGGAGAGGATGCCGGAAAGGAAATTGTTGTGGAAGCTGAGCCTGCCAATCTTCCGAAGGTGACGGATTTCATCAATGAACAGCTGGAACAGATGGAATGCAGTATGAAAAAACAGATGCAGATTGACGTTGCCGTGGATGAAGTCTTCACCAATATTGCGAGCTACGCCTACACCCCGGAAAAAGGAAAGGCATGGGTGCGCATTGAAAAACAGGAGAATCCGGCTGCGGCTGTTCTGACATTTGCGGATACCGGTGTTCCATATGATCCGACGGTCAGGGAAGAACCGGATCTGACGCTGTCTGCGGAAGAGCGTGAAATCGGCGGCCTCGGCATTGTCCTGGTACGGAAGATGATGGATGAAATCAGCTATGAATACCGTGACGGGAAGAATGTCCTGACACTGAAAAAGTATCTCTAAGCATAAAAAAACAAGTTCGTGATGAACTTGTTTTTGTGTGGACTCAGATATTCAGCAGATCGCTGTAAACAGCGAGAGCACCGTCTGTCTGGTGGGCAAGAACCTTCTTTGCGAGAACCTTGCCGAGCTGTACGCCTTCCTGGTCGAAGCTGTTGACATTCCATGCAAAGCCCTGGAACATGACCTTGTTTTCGAAATGCGCAAGCAGAGCGCCGAGGGATGCCGGTGTCAGCTGGTCGCCGATGATGATGCTGGAAGGACGTCCGCCGTCAAACTTCTTGTTGAGGTTTTCATCCTCTTTGCCGCAGGCGAATGCGACAATCTGGGCGGCGACGTTGGCGCAGAGCTTCTGCTGGGATGTGCTTCCTTCGATCACAACGTCTGTGCCGATCTGGGAATTTTTGTATCCGATGAACTGCAGCGGAACAATTGTCTTTCCCTGGTGGAGCAGCTGGTAGAAGGAGTGCTGTCCGTTTGTGCCCGGCTCACCGAAGATGATCGGTCCTGTCGGATAGGAGACCGGCTCGCCAAAGCGGTTGACGCTCTTTCCGTTGGATTCCATATCAAGCTGCTGCAGGTGGGCAGGGAAGCGGCTCAGTGCCTGGGAATACGGCAGAACAGCCGTGTTTTCCATGCCGAGAACATTTCTCTCATAGACGCCGATCAGTGCGTCGAGCAGTGCCGGGTTCTTGCACAGATCTTTCTCTGTGCAGAGCTTGTCTGTTTCAGCTGCGCCTTTGAGGATATCAGCGAATACTTCCGGTCCGAATGCCAGTGAGAGAACACCGCATCCGACTGCGGAAGAGGAGGAATAACGTCCGCCGATATAGTCATCCATATAGAATGCATCGAGATATCCCTCATTCTTTGCCAGAGGTGAAGTCTCGCTGGTGACAGCCACCATGTGCTTTGCCGGATCCAGACCGGCTTCCTTCAGCGCGTTCTTGACAAATGCTTCATTTGTCAGTGTTTCCAGTGTTGTACCGGATTTGGAAACGAGAACGAACAGGGAGTGCTTGACATCGATGGAGTTCAGAACAGCCGCAGCGTCATCAGGATCGACGTTGGAGATGAACTTCGCTTCCATCTTC
>ONSK01000011.1 GCA_900320455.1 uncultured Erysipelotrichaceae bacterium
AGCTTCTTATCCTTGAGTTCGGTCTCAGTTGTCGCACCGACCTTGATCAGCGCTACACCGTTTGTGAGCTTGCCGAGACGCTCCTGAAGCTTCTTCTTGTCATAGTCAGACTTTGTATTCTCGATTGCGGCCTTGATTTCCGCAATTCTTTCAGCGATGACTGCCTTGTCACCGGCACCGTCGATGATTGTTGTCTTGTCCTTGCCGACAACGATCTTCTTGGCGGAACCAAGATCAGCGACTGTCATCTCTGCCAGGTTGGCGTTCAGATCCTTCGCGAAGAAGGAAGCGCCTGTCATGGCAGCGATATCACCAAGCTGATTCTTCATGTTGTCACCGAAGCCCGGAGCCTTTGTCGCAACAACGTTGAATGTACCTCTGAGCTTGTTGATGATCAGAGTGCTCATGACTTCATTGTCGAAGTCCTCAGCGATGATGAGCAGCGGCTTGTTGGCCTTGACGACCTCTTCCAGTACAGGAAGGATATCCTGGATCGTATTGACCTTCTGGTCTGTGACCATGATATACGGATTTTCCAGTGTTACTTCCATCTTGTCACGGTCGGATACCATGTACGGGGATACATATCCCTTGTCATACTGCATGCCTTCCGTCATTTCCAGAGTTGTCTCGAAGGAACGGGACTCATCGACATTGATGACGCCGTCGTTGCCGACCTTCTCCATTGCCTCAGCGATGCGTGCGCCGATTTCCTCACTGCCGGAAGAAATCTCGGCAATGTTTCTGATATCGTCATTTGTTGTGACCTGGTGGCTGTTCTTCAGCAGTTCAGCCGCAACAGCGTTGGCAGCCTTTTCCATACCTTCTCTCATGAGAACCGGATTGGCACCCTTGTCAACCTGCTTCAGGCCTGCTGTGATCATTGCCTGTGTCAGGATCGTAGCTGTTGTTGTACCGTCGCCTGCCAGCTCATTTGTGTTGTTGGCAGCTTCATAAACAAGCTTGGCGCCCATGTTGGCGAACTTGTCTTCCAGCTCGATTTCCTTGGCGATTGTGACACCGTCATTTGTGATGACCGGTGAACCGTAGCTCTTCTCAAGAACAACGTTTCTGCCCTTAGGGCCGAGTGTTACTTTTACTGCATCTGCCAGAGTATTGACGCCTTCCAGCATCTTGGCTCTGGCATCCTTGGAATATCTGATCTCTTTTGCCATAATCTTTCACCTCTTTATTATTCAACGATTGCCAGGATATCCTCTGCCTTGATCAGCAGATAATCCTTCTTATCTTCAGTGATTTCTGTTCCGGAATACTTCTTATAAATAACCTTCTGACCTTCCTTCAGCTCAACAGGAATAAGTGTTCCGTTCTCTGTCTTGCCCGGACCGACACTGACGACGATGCCGCGGCTGGGCTGGTCCTTCGGTTCCTTTGTCAGGATAACACCGCTCTGGGTCTTTTCTTCTTCCTTGATCTTTTCAAGCACTACGTAATCATGCAATGGTTTCAGCATTTGAAACGCCTCCTTCTCTTTTAGCACTCTTAGTGTTCGTTTGCTAACACTATGTATTATATGCGTTCTTGTCACTCTGTCAATACGAGTGCCAAAAATAATTCATGTTTTTCAGAATTGATTCAAGACAGGGTATAATACTGTCTATGGAACAGATTGGTTATACATTATTCAGAAATACAGAACTTCCCTGGCTGATTCTCATCTGCTGTGCGGCTTCTGCCCTGATCCTGATTCTTTTCAGGCTGATGCCGGAGCGCAGACCTGGAAAAGACAGGCGTATATATCATCTGAAGAACACCGCTTCTTCAAAGCAGTTCAGAAGACTTGAGAAAAATGATCTTCTGAGCATCACCCTGATCACCGTGATCTATGCCGTAATCTCTCTCTGGAAGCTCGGTTCTCCCGTCTTCCCTGTCACCACATGGCAGCCGCTTGCGGATTCCGATGAGCATGACGTCGTCTTCCGTCTGGATGAGGAAACTGCCTTTGACGCTGTCTATGCGATCTATGGTGAAGGTGACAACAATTCCAATCCGGACAATTACCAGATCGGCTTCCATAACATCATGCTGTACGGTTCCAATGACTACACCCAGTGGGATGAAATCGGCACACTGGACAATGGCAGCGTATATCAGTACACGATTCTGAACGGCACATGGGATTACCGCTATCTCTGGCTGCGTTCTGTATCCAGAAGCGATACTGTCAGTGAGATCGGTGTCAGAAGCGCCGACGGAACGCATTTCGTTAAGCTTTCAGTATATTCCGATTCTGGACTTGATTCCAAGTATCCGGCATCATTGATGATCGATGAACAGGAAAAGCTCGTCCTGGATCCGATCTATTATGATGAAGGCTACTTTGATGAGGTATACCATCCCCGCAACGCCTGGGAAATCGCGAACGGACAGCGCATGTACGCGAGTGTGCATCCGCTTCTTGGAACGAATGTGATGGCATTGTTCATCCGTCTGTTCGGCATGTCGCCGTTTGTCTGGCGTCTTCCGGGAGCTCTTGCGGGTATCCTGATGATTCCCGTCATGTATGCCATCCTGAAGCTGATGTTTGAGAAAACGTCCCTTTGCACAGCCGGATGTATCCTGCTTGCGGGTGATTTCATGCATCTGACGACGTCCCGCATCGGTACACTGGAACCTTTCAGCATTCTGACAATTCTGATCATGTTCTATTACATGATCCGCTATTATTACACGTCCTTCTACGATACCCCATTCAAAGACACATTGAAAACACTGTTTGTCTGCGGTCTCTGGATGGGTATCTCCATCGCTGTCAAATGGACCGCCTGCTACAGTGCTGTCGGTCTTGCCATCCTGCTGTTTACCAACTGGTTCTGCCGTCTGAAGGAATACATCGCAGCCGGCAGACTGATCCAGAACCCGGAAAAGTGCTCGGAAGAAGATCTGTCTGAGGCAGAACGCATCCGGAAGCTGTTCCCGCATCATATTCTGATGAGCATCGGTTTATGCTTTATCTTCTTCATCTTCATTCCTGCAATCATCTACTGCATTTCCTATCTGCCTGATAAGGTATGGAAAGATGATGTCTGGTCTGTTTCCAACGTCATCCGCCAGGCTGTCTATATGTATGATTACCATACAGGTCTTGATGCGACGCATCCGTATCAGTCTTCCTGGTACATGTGGATCGTTGACGCAAGACCGATCTGGTATTATTCGGGAACTGACGGAGAAGGCTTCTATCATACGATTGCATGTTTCTCCAATCCTCTTCTGACCTGGGCAGGTCTTGCGGCTTCCCTGCATATCTTCTATGCGTCTTTCATCAAAAGAGACAGAGACGCCTGGATCCCGGCAGTCGGCATCATCACAGCACTCGGACCTTGGGTCACGCTTGTCAGCCGCTGTGTATTCGCATACCACTACTATCCGACCAGTGTGTTTGTGATCATTGCCCTTGTGTACTCATTCTCTGTGCTGATGAAGGAGTATCCTTCCGCACGCAGATGGATCTTCACGTTCCTGGTTCTTTATACAGTGATCTTTATTGCTTTCCTGCCTGCCACGGCCGGCTTTGGAACATCAGGAGAATATATCAAGCTTCTTGAATGGTTCCCTTCATGGTATTTCGGATGAAAACAGTAATCAAAAAACATGGAATTGAGATTCTGATCGCGCTGGTGCTGACCGCTGTCATCATGTTTCCCTATCTGATCAGAGGATTTCTGCCGATCGAACATGATACGTTCTTTCATGTTTCCCGCATTGAGAATCTTTCGAAAGAGATCGCGGAAGGCAATTTCCTGCCGGCGCTCTATCCGTATGAAAACGGCGGCTACGGCTATGCCAGCCCGCTGTTTTACTGCGACCTTCTTCTGATTCCTGCCGCGCTCATGCATCTGGCGGGGCTTCCTCTGACGATCTGCTATACGCAGCTTGTATGTGTCTTCACGTTCTTCTCCTGTCTTTCCATGTACGCCCTCTCGCTTCATATTACAAAGAGCAGAAAAGCCGCATGGATCTCGGCAGCCGCATATCTGTTCTCCAATTATCACATCACGGATATCTATGTGCGCGGCGCGCTTGGGGAGACGATGGCGCTGGCACCCCTGCCTCTTGTGATTCTTGCCATGTACAGGATCATGTATGAAAAAGACAAGAATGCATGGCATCTGCTTGCGGCAGGTCTGGCAGTTCTTGTCATGTGCCATAACCTGACGTTCCTGTTCGGATGCCTGCTGTGCGTGATCATCTTTGCCGTATATATCAGAAATCTCGATAAGGAGATCTTCATTACCCTGTGCAAGGGTGTCGGTCTGGCATTCCTTGTGACATGCTTTTACACGGTTCCGATGATCGAACAGCTTGCATCGCAGAAATTCATTGTCGGTATCTACGCTTCCTCAAGCAATCTCAGCGCCTATTCAATGGCCCCTTGGCAGTACCTTGCCAATAAAACCGTATTCGGCTTGGCGGGCAATACGATGGAGCCTTCCCGCACGATGCTGGAAAACATCGGTCTGTTCCTGACGTTTGTGCCGGTTTTCTATCTCACTTTGAAGCAGAAACATCCGTTCATTCTCTTCCTGCTTGCGGCAGGCTATATATGCATGATTCTGCCGGGTTCCTGGATTCCCTGGGATCTGCTTGTGTTCGCAAGAGTCATCCAGTTCCCGTGGCGTCTCAATACCGTGGCAATGCTGTTCCTTGCCGTGCCGGCCGGTGCCTTCTGTGCAAAGATTCTTCCGAAATACTGCGCGCCTGTTCTGATCTGCGTGCTTGCGGCAGAGTGCGTCTGGCATGTGTCCCCTGTTCTTTCCAGGACGTTTGGCATGCAGGCTTCACAGACGTGGAACGATGTGCTTGACGGCGCGCTGTGCGATCCGTATTACTCCGCGTATTACGTGCGAGTGGAGCTTGCCGGAGCGGATTATCTGCCGGTGAACGCGCCGGATTTCCGCGGCCGCGGCACACAGCTGCGGGATGAAAACGGTGTGATTGAAGATCTTGAGTATCAGAAATTCGGAAACAGGATGCTGATAAAGCTGGAAGATAATATTCCTCAAAGACTCATTCTTCCATTAACCTGGTACAAAGGCTACGTCGTTACGAGAACATATGAAGGCATGACAGAGATCATCCCTGCCGTTCCGGATTCGGAAGCGATGGTTTCCTTCCATCCTTACGGTCCCGGCACTTATGTGTGCATGTATGCGGGAACACCGCTGCGGAATACATGCATGAGCATCTCCTGGATCACCCTCGTGCTGTACGCGCTGTTCTGCTATGATTCCCGCTGTCATCTCGGCATCGTCAGGCGTCTGTATGCGCGTCTTCCCATGAAAAAAGCAGGCTGAATCAACAGCCTGTTTTCATTTCCCCATACCCGCCCTGCGGCAACAGCCGGTGTCCGGTAGTAACAGTTACATTCATTATGCGCGCGTGATCGATCGGGGCATAAAGATATCCGCAGGGATTCGAACCCCTCGCCTGCCCTTCGGCGCACCGCCATGAGTCGCAGCTTGCGCAGCTGCCGCGTGACACCCGCTCTGTTCCGCCTGCCATTGATGCATTATTTTTCGATCAGTTCTGTTTTCCAGTTGTTTTCCTGGATCAGATTGTCAGTCTGGCGAAGTTTCTTTGCCAGCTGATCCGCTTCTTTCTGCAGAGCCGCGGCAGAGATGACGGGAATGATTCTGATTTCCGTTCCTCTTGCGCGGATTGCCGAACGGCCGGCGCTTTCCACCATGTCCCTGTAGGCAGAGATCTTCAGTGTCAGCGTATCCTTTTCGGCAATCAGATCCGTCAGTGTTCTGCCTTCAATCACAGTTGCGCTGTTGGTGCGGTTGATCGCGGCAATCAGGAAACAGAGACGGTCAATGCATCCGTCCAGTTCCTTCTTCAGATCCTTCGGATCTTCGGCAGGCTTTTCCCCTTCCTGCACAAGAATATTGTTATCCAGCCTGATTCTCAGCTGTTCAATGCGTCTGTTGAGATCGGCTCTTTCCTGCAATGCTTCGGCTAATTTCATACACAATCCTCTTTTCTCTCTGTATCCATTATACTTCTTCATTCTGAAAAAAGACGGTTCCCTGCGGGAAACCGTCCTGTTTTCATTAACCTCTCAGTTCTGCTTTCAGCTTGTTTCTGAGCCCGTTCAGGATCGCTTCATGAACCGGAGCGATCTCTTCTTCCTTCAGCGTATGATCAGATGCCTGATATGTGATTCTGAGGGCAACTGACTTCTTGCCTGCTTCAACATGCTCACCTTCATAGACGTCGAATACGTCAACGCTTCTGACGAGCTTGTTTCCTGACTTCTTGGCTGTCTCCATGATCTGCTGGGCGCTTGTATCACGGTCTGTGACAAGAGCGATGTCTCTTGTGACTGCCGGGAATCTGTCAAGGGCAGCGAATCTGAGTCTTGCCGGCTTCGCGGAAAGCAGCGGATCGATGGAAATCTCGGCATATACCGTACGCTTCAGATCAAACTTCTTCGCATAGGAAGGATGAATCTCACCGAAGACGCCGAGCACTGTCTTGTCGAGCAGGATCTCAGCACTGCGGTACGGATGGAAATGCACGGTATCCATTGTATTCGGATTGATGTGGATACGGCTGACATTGAAGCCGAGCTTTCTGAGCAGTGCTGTCAGAACACCCTTCATGGCATAGAAGTCTCCGGCTTCTTCCAGCTTGCGGAGTCTGTCTTCCTGCAGGGCGCCGTCGAAGACGACTGCCAGACGTTCCGCTTCTGTATCTTTTCCGTATACCTTTGAGATTTCAAAGAATGTGTTGTTGCTGTTCTGGTGTGATTCGTTGTACTGCACGCATTCCAGAACGGAATTGATCAGGCTTCCGCGGACATATCTTCTTGCCTCGCTGATCGGCATGGCAAGCTCAACCGGTGTTTCCGGCGCGTTGAAGCCGTTTTCGATGAACTCTTTGGAAACGAGTGTATATGTGACGATTTCATTCATGCCGAAGGACTTCAGCGTCTCTCTGATCGTGCGGCGCATCTGCTGGGCAGGTGTCAGTCTCCCGACTGTCGCTTCCATATACGGAAGTGTGCTCTTCAGGGAATCAAAGCCGATCAGACGGATGATTTCCTCATCGATATCAGCCTGTCTTTCGATATCCGTACGGTAGGAAGGAATTGTGCAGGTGATTGTCTCGCCGTCTGTTTCCGGCTTGAAATCCAGCCATCTGAGCACTTCCGTGACCTGATCCATCGTGAAATCCGTACCGAGCAGTCCGTTGCAGTGGGACAGTGTTTCCGTAACCTTGAACGGTTCATATGTGAAGTCACCGGCGCATACATTCTCCTCGAAGCCGGAGGCATCTGCGTATTCCGTCAGAAGCTGAACGCTTCTGTCCACTGCCTTCTGCATGGAGAGCGGCTCAAGTCCCTTTGTGAAGCGCTGGGCTGCTTCCGTGATCAGATTGAGGCGGATGGATGTATGACGGATCGAAGCTGCGTCAAAGTTCGCTGCCTCGATGAAGATGCTGTCGGTATTCTCATCGATCATGGATTCCTCACCGCCCATGATACCGGCAATACCTGTAGCCTCACCGCCTGTTGTGATCACCAGATCGCCTTTCTGGATCTCGAACTCAACGCCGTCCAGCGCTGTCATCTTCAGTTCCATGTCATCAACGACCGTGATCTCACGTGCCGGCAGTTTCTTCAGGTTGTAATAGTGCAGCGGCTGTCCTGTTTCCAGCATGACGAAGTTGGAAATATCAACGACGTTGTTGATAGAATTCATGCCTGCCGCATGCAGGTAATCAGCCATCCATTTCGGAGAAGGTCCGACCTTGACGTGGTTGACGACCTTGCCGAGGAATGCCGGGCATTTCTCAGTTCTGGAAGCGACCTTGAATGTGCCCTTCTCACCGATATTGCTCTTGCCTGCATAATCAGGCCATTTGACTTCTCTGTGCAGGATCGCGCCGACTTCCTTTGCCATGTTCCACATGGAGGAGCAGTCTGCTCTGTTGGGTGTCAGGGAAACATCCAGGATCGTATCATCATATCCAAGATATCCGAGAACATCCGTCTCACCGACAGGAGCGTCGGCAGGCAGTTCTTCAATACCGCTGTTCTGGTATTCTGTCAGGTACTTCTTGTCCACACCGAGTTCATACAGCGCGCACAGCATACCGTTGGAATCCTGTCCTCTGACCGGCTTGACCTTGATCGTTCCGCCGGGCAGCTCGGCACCGTTGAGGGCAACGATGACCTTCAGTCCCTGACGGCAGTTCGGAGCGCCGCATACGATCTGCAGGACGTCATCCTCGCCATCGCCGATTCTTGTCTTTGTGACGTGAAGATGATCGCTGTCCGGATGATTCCAGCATTCCATGACTTCACCGATAACAAGGTGTGTTCCCTGTGCCATCGGTTCGATTCCTTCGACTTCCAGTCCGGCAGTTGTCATCTTATCCGCAAGTTCCTGCGGTGTAATGCCGCTGAGATCAACATATTCACTCAGCCACTTATAGCTTAATCTCATTGTTCAGCTCCTCCTCAGTCAAAACGGTCGAACATCTTCAGGAAACGCGCGTCATTGGTATAGAAATTACGGATATCATCAATTCCGTATTTCAGCATGGCGACACGCTCCAGTCCGACACCGAACGCGAATCCGGTGCACTTTTCCGGATCAAAGCCGTTCATCTCAAGGACATGCGGATGAACCATGCCGGCACCGAGGATTTCAATCCAGCCGGATCCCTTGCATACTGAGCATCCCTTGCCGTTGCAGAAAGGACAGGAGACATCAACTTCAACAGAAGGTTCTGTGAACGGGAAGTAGCTCGGACGGAAACGGATCGTTCTGCCTTCGCCGAACATTCTGTTGGCCATGAATTCCAGTGTGCCCTTCAGATCAGCCAGGGTGATATGCTCACCGACCACAAGTCCTTCGCACTGCATGAACTGATGGCTGTGTGTTGCGTCGTCATCATCTCTTCTGTATACCTTGCCCGGGCAGATCAGCTTGATCGGAGTCTTTCCTTCCGCCTTTTCAAGCTCTCTCATCTGCATCGCTGTCGTATGTGTTCTAAGCAGTGTGTTGGGATCAATGTAGAACGTATCCTGCATGTCTCTTGCCGGATGATCCTTCGGAATATTGGCAAGCTCAAAGTTGTAATAATCCTGTTCGACTTCCGGTCCTTCTGCCACCTTGTAGCCCATGCCGAGGAAGAGGTCTTCCAGTTCCTGCTGGATCATGAGCAGCGGATGTGTTGTTCCGAGCTCCTTCACGTCTCCGGGAAGTGTGATATCGATCTTTTCCCTTACGAGCTGCTCAGCCAGAGCGCCTTCCTGCAGAACTGCCTGTCTGGCTTCAAGAGCCTCCGTGACTTCCTGCTTGCAGACGTTGACCTTCTGTCCGAATGCCGGTTTCTCTTCTTTCGGCAGTGACTTCATTTCGCTCATCAGAGCCTGGATACTGCCTTTTTTGCCCAGATACTGAATTCTTACATTATTCAGAGTTTCAAGATCAGCAGCGTTTTCAATCGCTGCCAGGGCTTCATGCTGTACTGTCAGAATCTTGTCCATTTTTGCCTCCTGTAAAAAATAAAACGTTCCTGTATTCCAGGAACGTCAGATAACGCGGTACCATCCTGGTTCGTATCACAGAGATACGCACCTTGATTTGCTCGTAACGGGAGCTCCGGAGGGGATTGGCCTCACTGGAAAGTGAATTCACTGCAGCCGTGAACGGAAATCTTTCACCAGGCGGTTTCCTCTCTTGCGGACCGTACTGCAGATACTGGTCTTTCGTAAACGCTTTACTCAAATGATTTTATAAAGATTGCCTGCTTTTTGCAACAGAAATATGCTTCACAGCACAATACTTTCCAGATCATCCGGAATCATCAGCTGCCCGCTGAAGTACTCTTTTCCTTCCTGCGCGTACAGTGTCTTTCTCTCTTGGAGATGCCTGTCTTCTGTATGGAACAGAATCAGATTCTTCACATGAAGATGTTCCGCATTTTCACACGCATCCTTCACCGTGGAGTGCGCAATCAGATGCGGATGGTAACGATCACTCTCACTTTCCAGACAGAATGCTTCATGCATCAGCCATGTGCTGTTTTCCGCATACTGCATGTTTTCTTCATGGAATCCTTCATCCCCGAGAAATGTCAGCTTCTTTTCATCAAACTGCATCGTCCAGCCGTACTGTTCCGCCTTGGTTGAATGCAGATCAAAGAAGGTCACCGGATGATTCAGAATATGCACGGTTTCCCCATCTCCAACAGAAATGATTCTGCATCGTTCATCCGTGAAGTTCGGAAAGATCAGCGTTCTCATTTCCTGCAGGATCCCGCATACACCGGCATGGCCATAGATCCTGACTTCATCTGCTCTTCCCTGTCTCATGAACTGATTGGAGAACATGCGCATCAGCCAGAGCATTCCGGTGATGTGATCAAGATGACGGTGGGAGATGAAGATATCCGTGATCGCACGCAGATCGATTCCGGCATCGCTTAACCGGAAAAGGATTTCCCGGCCGCCTCCCGTATCTGTCAGAAAGCATTGTTTTTCTTCCTGCAGGACAAAGCACGTGTTGTAGCATTCCCGCACCATGGCATGTCCGGTGCCGAGCATTGTCAGCTTCATCACATCTGTCCTCTCTTCTTCAGATAATCCAGATGGTATTCCAGCTCTCTTGCGCTCATGCGCAGAGCGCCATGGGCAAACACTGAATTCTGAATCAGACTGTCGCTGGTAACGACAGTCATCCGGTATCTTCCCTTCAGTTCACTTGCCAGCTTCTCAATGAAGGCATCAGCCGTTTCCTTCGCCCTTGTGTAGACGATCGTCACATTGCCGAACTGATGCTGAGTGCCGGGATTGTCCTTCACCTTGTATCCGTCAAAGACAACGTATGTCTTATCGCCGGTATAGGCCTGGTATTCCGCAATCCTGTCGATCAGACGCTCTCTTGCTGTGGTGATATCGTCTCTGGCAAGTGCTTTCAGATCATCCCATGACCAGATCATGTTGTATCCGTCCACGATCAGACAGTGATCTTTCTTCGGATCTTCTTTTCCGATGTATTTCTTTTCTTCCTTTACCGGCTTCTTCTTTTCCTCGTTGACATTCGGACGCTGTTTTCCGGCAGTCATCTTCTCCAGATATGCCTGGTCGCTGCCGCTGAGACGGTAGCGGATGCCGGAGGATACGACACTGGTTGAAGACTCTGTCTTCAGTTCAATGTGCATCAGATCCTCAACCTCGTACCACGGCACGTAGTAGCCGCTGCCGTTTGCGCAGAATACGGATCCCGGCGGATTGCGCAGATCGCTCTCGGGATCATAGGCAGCCTCACTGACGATCGCGTTCTGATCACGGCAGACATCATAGCCGTCCACGGAACAGATAAATCTTCCTCTGCCCTTTGTATACGCAGTCACTTCGCTCTGATAGTTCTGCAGGGTGCGCACCGGACCGCGTCCGGTAATGACCGGATTCTTATATGTTTCCTGGTTCACCTTCGTATAGGCGCGTCTGCTTTCAAGATCAAAGAGTGCTCTGCCGAGATGTTCCTGGGGCACTTCCAGCTCATATGCGTAATACGGTTCCAGCAGCACATTCTCTGCCTGCATCAGTCCCTGGCGCACCGCTCTTGCGGATGCCTGTCGGAAGTCGCCGCCTTCGGTATGTTTCAGGTGTGCTCTGCCTGCCAGCAGCGTGATTTTCACGTCTGTCAGCTCACTGCCGGTCAGTACGCCTTTGTGCTTCTTATGTGCAAGCGCATTGAGGATCTGTTTCTGCCAGGCGGAAGAGAGCTCATCCGTCGGACATCTTGAATCAATCAGGATTCCCTTTCCTCTCGCTAACGGGGAAATCCTCACAACGCATTCGGCGTAGTGTCTGAGCGGTTCGAAGTGGCCGATACCGATGACGGTATCTGAAACCGTCTCCTTGTAGATAATTCTGCCGGCGGAGAATTCCACATGGATTCCGCAGCGTTCCTCGATCTTCTTCTGCAGAACTTCCATCTGCATCAGTCCCATCAGCTGCACTTCAATCTTTCCACTGTTTTCATCAGCGGCCATATGCAGCTGGGGATCTTCTTCGGCGATGCGGCGGCACGTCTCGCTCAGCGCCAGCATGTCGCAGCCGGCAGGCGGCACAAGCAGATAGCTCATGCACGCGTCAAGCACCGGCTTTTCGCTGTCTTCCTCAAAGCCGAGTCCCATGCCTGCCTCGATTTTCTGCGGTCCTTTCAGAACGCAGATCGTGCCGGCTTCCGCTTCCATCAGCAGCGTGAAGTTTCTGCCGCTGTACTGGCGGATCTGGTCGACCTTGTCTTCCTCGTTCAGCTTCTGTCTTGCTTTCAGCACACCGCCGGTCACTCTGATATGGGACAGACGGTTTCCCTTTTCATCCTGTGAGATCTTGTATACCCTGGCGCCGAATTCTTCCGGATATGTCTTCTCCGGCGTGAATGCCGTCAGTGTATCCATCAGTTCCTGAATGCCTTCTCCCTTAAGGGCAGATCCGAAGAGGCACGGAAACAGACGTCTTTCATAGAAGGCCTCTTTCAGCATTTCCTGCGGAACACTTCCGGTTTCCGTGTAGACTGCCAGCGCTTCGTCGCTGATCATGGCAAGGTTTTCATCCTTTGTCTCATCAGTGAAATCAATGATATCGGCACTGCATCTTTCATGGAGATCATTCATCAGCGCTTCTTTTTCCGGATGGGTAAGATCCATCTTGTTCACAAATACCATGCACGGCACATGATAATGCTCCAGGCATTTCCAGATCGTTTCCGTGTGGCTCTGCACCCCATCCTGGGCATTGATCAGAATGACGGCGAAATCAAGCACCTGCAGCGTTCTTTCCATCTCGGCGGAGAAATCCGCGTGGCCCGGCGTATCAATGACAAAGACCTGGGTATCATTCCACGTGAAAAATGCCTCTTTGGAGTAGATCGTGATACCGTGCTGTCTTTCCTGTTCATCATAGTCAAGAAAGGCATCCCGGTTATCCACCCTGCCGAGTTTTCTGATCGCGCCGGAGACATACAGCATATTTTCAATGCATGTTGTCTTGCCGGCATCTACATGTGCGAGAATTCCAGTTACAATCTTTTTCATTCATTACCGCCGTTCATCAGTACTGCGGCCATCCGCCGCTCTGTCTCAGATAGTCATATGTGCCGTAGAGATCATCGAGATCGTTCTGATCCACGATGAATGCCTCTCCGAGCAGTTCAAAGTAATCGCCTTCGATCAGAACACCTCCTCTGTTGGGCATGGCAATCACCGGCATCCCGGTATCCTCAAGCGTTCTGATCAGCGCTTCGACATGTTTCAGATCTTCTTCAAAATGAACATCCACGTCAAAGCCGGAAAGCATTCCCAGTCCTTCCTGATACTGGTATTCATAATCCTCTTCCGGTGTCAGGTGATACTGTTCAAGCTGAATCAATGCACCGGCACTGGTTCCAATCACCGTGCCTTCAAAGCGGGATACTTCCTCCTTGATGCCGAGATCATACAGTCTCTGCAGCATCCAGTCCGGATAGCCGCCGGTAAAGAACAGAATATCTGCCCAGCGGATCTTTCTGAGGCATGATTCATGATCGTCTTCATAATAATTGATCCAGCGGATCTCTTTCTCTTTGACGCCATAGGAAACAAAGGGACGGATAATATCCTCATATTCCTCACTCCCCCTGCCATAGTGCTCCTGCCATTCAAACGCGTCAGTGATCCAGCTTTCATGGAATGACAGCGGAAGAATCAGCACATGGCTGCCGGGAGTAATCACCCTTGCGAGGGAAGGATATGCCCAGCTCTCATCAAAATTGGAAAGATTCAGAAGTATATTGATCATATTCACCTCTCATGTCATAACATTATAAACGTATTTCCATCACCTTCAAATCCAATTATAATGACAGCAGAGAGGTAACATCATGAAACGGTATCATGTAATCGTGGAAGGCAGAGTCCAGGGTGTCGGATTCCGCGGCTTCTGCATGCTGCAGGCGCAAAGACGCGACCTGACAGGAACGGTAAAGAATCTGTCAAACGGAATGGTGGAAATCTTTGTCCAGGGAGACGAAGTGAAAATCGATGAATTCCTGACTGCAGTGCAGAAAGGCGACCGGTTTATCCGGGTCGATGACATGTCTGTCAAAGAGACCGCTGTCGTTCCGAATGAGAAGCGTTTTGTCTACGGGTGGTGAACATTCACTGCCCTTTTTCATAATGTAACCGTTTACTTGTGATTTTTTTATCATTTGTTGTTGCACCCGTCATTCCGCTATGCTAGTCTTTTTTTGTGATTATAATCACATGGAGGTTAAAATGGCACAACGCAAGAATTCAGTAAACAAAGAAACAACTGCCGCTCCTGCTGTTTCCGCTACAGAAGAAGTAAACGACAAGGTTTCAAAAGCTCTCAAAGCACTTGAGGAATACGCTTCCTTTGACCAGGAAAAAATCGATTATATCGTAGCCAAGTGCTCCGTCGCCGCTCTTGACAAGCATGGCGAACTTGCGAAGCTTGCAATCGAGGAAACTCAGCGCGGTGTCTTCGAAGACAAGGCAACCAAGAATCTGTTTGCCTGCGAATATGTGGTAAACCACATGCGCAATCAGAAAACCGTCGGCATCATTGATGAGGATCCGGTTAAAGGCCTCAAGTATGTCGCTGAACCCGTAGGCGTCATCGCCGGCATCACACCGGTAACAAACCCCACTTCCACCGCGATCTTCAAGTCACTGATCTGTCTGAAGACAAGAAACCCGATCATCTTCGCCTTCCACCCGAATGCACAGAATTCATCCGCCGCAGCCGCAAAGGTCATGTATGACGCCGCGGTCGCAGCCGGCGCTCCCGAAAACTGCATTCAGTGGATCGAGCATCCGAGCATGGAAGCGACTTCCGCTCTGATGAACCACCCCGGCGTATCCACAATTCTTGCGACCGGCGGCAACGCCATGGTCAAGGCAGCTTACAGCTGCGGCAAACCTGCCCTTGGCGTCGGTGCCGGAAACGTGCCCGCATATATTGAAACAACAGCTGATATCCGTCAGGCTGTCAGTGACGTCGTGATGTCCAAATCCTTCGACAACGGCATGGTCTGCGCTTCCGAGCAGGCAGTCATCGTCGATAAGGAAATCTACGAAGACGTCAAAACAGAATTCAGACACTACAACGTTCATTTCGCCACCAAGCAGGAAAAGACACTGCTTGAAAAGTTCATGTTCAATGCGAAAGCGTATGGCGAAGGATGCGAAGAAGCGAAGCTCAACGGTTCCGTTGCCGGCAAGAGCGCATGCTGGATCGCTGAACAGGCCGGCTTCAAGGTGGATCCCAAGACATCCATCATCATCGCTGAATGCAGGGAAGTCGGGCCGAATGAGCCGCTGACAAGAGAGAAGCTCTCTCCGGTACTGGCAATGCTGAAAGCTGAGAACATTGAAGACGGCATTTCCAAGTCCGAAGCGATGGTTCTCTTCAACGGCACCGGCCACAGCGCCGCCATCCATACTGCCAACGAGGATCTCGTCAGAGAATTCGGCAAGCGCATCAAGGCTTGCCGTCTGATCTGGAATTCCCCTTCCACCTTCGGCGGTATCGGCAACATCTACAACTCCTTCATTCCTTCACTGACGCTCGGCTGCGGTTCCTACGGCCATAACAGCGTCGCCGGAAACATCAGCACCGTGAATCTGCTGAACATCAAGAAAGTCGGTGAAAGGAGAAATAACATGCAGTGGTTCAAGATCCCTTCCAAGATCTATATTGAAAAAAATTCCATCGAATACCTTCATGACATGCGTGAAATGGAAAAGGTATTCATCGTCACCGACCAGTCCATGGTTCAGCTCGGCTACGTTCAGAAAGTCACCGACCAGCTTGCCCTGCGCAACAACAAGGTCACATATGAACTCTTCTGCGATGTCGAACCGGATCCTTCCATCCAGACGGTCAAGAAAGGTCTCTCCCTCATGCAGGCATTCC
>ONSK01000169.1 GCA_900320455.1 uncultured Erysipelotrichaceae bacterium
ACATGACCTCATACTTTTTCATTCAGTACACCTCCTTCTGGTCTAAACGGCCATTTCTGGCAAGGAGCGGGTTTTAAACCACTCGCCCAATGATTATACCTGTTTTAAAATCCCTTGTAAACAGAGAATTTCATCTCATGGGTGTTCCGCACTCCGGACAGAATTTGCCGAAGACCTGCGCGCCGCAGACCGGGCAGAAGCGCCTGCCGCCTGAGACGTTTGTCTCCTGGATTTTCTTATCCTTCGGCCAGAGAACGCTGTAGCCGAGCTGCAGTGTCTTCTTCTCCTGCGGTTTCAGTTCAAGTTCCCATTTCACTTCGCCGCTTTCCTCATTCAGCTTGCCGCTGATAGTTCCCTTTTCCACGATGATGGTCTTTTCATCGGAAACGGGGATCTGATCTGTCACGGTGATGCGGCAGTCTTTATTCTTATTGGAAAGAACAGTGATCTCATAGGCGTATTCTGTCTTTGACTGTCCCTTCAGAAGAACTGAGGATGTGAATTTCTTCTTCTGTTCACGTCTGACACTCACGTATTCATCCCTGCCAAGCGAGAGATCATAGGTGTCCTTTGTCAGATCGGCATTGATATAAATATCACCGGCATAGGTGCCCTTCAGATATACGGATGCGCTGGAATTGAGGGTGTCCTCAATATCGGCTGTTTTGATTTCCGCTGCCAGATAGGCTGCGGGATCTCTTTTCGGAATCGCGATGACATGATAGGAACAGGGAATTTCCTTCGTGTTCAGATCTGCCATGATGTCATTGTTGTCAGAGCAGATATTCCATACGCCGCTGAGCGTGTATTCCGTCATTGTTTCGCCTTCAGTGGTTTCCGCGGATTCTTCCTTTGCCTCAATGAAGTTCATTCCGACGGTATCTTCCATGGACGGTTCTGCCATCGCATCAGCGGAAGCCTTTGCCATGGTGCCCATCAGCATCTTCGGTGCCGCGGCACGGAATCTGTTCTCCTCGCGGAATTTCAGATGCGCTTCCAGAAGCACGGGAAGATCGTGGGAAGCGGAAGGACTGCCGGTATACAGGCTCATTGCGACATCTTTCCAGTCAATGCCGGTATTCTGGCGCATCGCTGCTCTCAGACGCAGCGTCAGCTTTTCCTCTTCACCATCCGTTCTGATCTCATAGACGGGATTCCAGGAGGCGGAATAGTCATGGTATTCCGTCTGGATCACATATGTTCCTTCTGTTTCACACGTCAGGATCACGCTGACATACGGTCTGGAAATCTTCTTTTCGATCTCTTCTCTTTCCTTGATCAGACTGTCTTTTTCTCTGTTCAGCTGTGCTTTCGTACGGGCGCATTCTTCCAGCTTCTCAGGCAGAAGCTGCGCGTACGCGGTCATCATTTCAAGATTCATTCCTTCCCTGTCAGAGAAGCTGATATTCTTCTTCCAGAGTTCCGCCTGTGTTTCGCAGGCATTCAGCTTCGCCTCGCACATCGCGATCTTCTCATCGATCTCACGTGTCGCTTCTTTCTGTTCCTTCACATCCGGATACATGAGCTGTACGCCGGAAGCAGTCAGACCGGAAGAGGTTCTGACGCGGATCGACTGTCCGTCAGCGCCGGATGAAAGACCGCTGATGCGGCATCTGGTACTGCCTTTCGGCAGAGCTGCATTCCCTTCGCCTGCAACAGTGCAGCCGGTGCGGTAAAGAGAGACTTTCTTAACTGTCATTTCAATGTTCATTGCGGTTACCTCCTGCTTTCTTCAGTTTCTGCATATCCTCCGGCAGAGGACAGCGGATTTCCGTATTGTGATCTGAACCCGGTCTGCGGAATGAGACAAACGCGCAGTGCAGCGCCGGTCTTCTGATCTGATTCGTATTGCCATGGTACAGGGAATCCCCCAGCAGCGCGTGTCCCGCGGCTGCCATGCCGGCACGGATCTGGTGGGTTCTGCCTGTTCGTATCACGACTTTCACCAGGGAATAACTGCCGTATTCCTCGATGACCTCGTATTCGGTGATACATTTCTGGCCGTCTTCCGTGATGGTGCGGCCGCGGTTTCCCTGTTCTTTTCCCAGCGTATATTCCATGACGCCGCTTTTTTCCGTAAAGATGCCGCCGCAGAAATCGAGGTATTCCTTGTGCAGGATCTCTTCCTCCCTCTCTTTTGCGATCATGGCAGCTGCCTTTCTGTTCTTTGCGTAAAGCATGATTCCCGAAACATAGCGGTCCAGCCTGCCCATCGGCCGTACCGTAAACCCTTCGCCGTAATGCTTTTTCAGCATTATTCCCATATCGGGAATGTCCTCGCTCTGCCTGTGAGCGGAAATGCCGGCCGGTTTGTTTACAACCACGATGTCTTCATCTTCATACAGAATATCAATGTCATCCGGCATCTCTGTTTCCTTCACAAAGATCACCTGAACTGTGTCGTCTTTCTTCAACTCCTGCGTCAGAGGTGTTGTTTCCCCGTTGACAAGAATGGACCGTTCGTGATGAAGCCTGGTGATTTCCCGGCGGGAAAGAGAAAGCTCGCGGGAAAGATAGTCCTTGAGCTTCACAGACTCCTGAGAGCTTTTGATGGTATGTGTAATGCGTTTCTTCATACCATAATAATACCGTACATTCGGCAGACGTTCATAGTATGATTGAAACAGAAACGTGAGGTACACGGATGTATACAGGAAAAATGACAGTTGAGGAATACCGGCCTGAATGGAGAGATGCTCTCCGTTCCATTCATATGGCAACAGCCAGCGAGCACGCCAGAACAGATGAAAAGCACGGAAGGATGTCGCTTGCTCTGTATTGTGATGAATATCTGGATCATGAAACCGTCTATGTGCTGCTGGATGAAGAGCGCATTCCCCGGGGATATATTCTCTGTGCTGAAGACGCAATGGTCTGGGCAGAGAATATGGCACCGTATATTGAAGAAATCAAGGCGCTTGGTCCGCCCTATGACAGACGGGCAGATGATACCATTCAGGAATACCAGCTGGCATATGAAGAATACCCTGCCCATCTGCACATTGATATTCTTGAGGAATATACCGGAAATCACCACGGCTCGATGTTAATGGAAGCACTGCTTGCAAGGCTGAAAAAAGATCATGTCAGAGGCGTCTGTCTCGGTGCTTCCAGAAGCAACGTCAGAGCCATCGGCTTTTACCGCCATTTCGGCTTTCAGGTCCTGGCAGAAGATGAATACGGATGCTTCTTCGGCCTGAAGCTTTAGGAAAGAGGATTGTATGAAACACATATGGAAAAGATCAGCGGTCTGTCTGATGGCATCCGCCTTTCTGCTGTATCCGGTTTCCGTGCTTGCCGGAGGTGCCGGACCGGACTGGACGATGGCAGAAGAATACTACCTGATGGAAAAAGGACAGTGGCCGGAAGAAGTCACCTTCTCCGATACGGTATTCACCAGAAAAGTTCACACACCGACATATTCCGTTCTCAAATCCCTGAACGGAACAGAAACGGATGGACATACATTCACCATCAAAGCAGGTGACCGGGTGAATTTCAGCCTGAAGGGAAGCCCCTACGGTCTGATCAATGCCCAAAGCGAATCCCTGACGTCATGGAACAGTCCGCGCTTTTATTACAGCTTTTCCGGTGTGATGGCAGAGGGAATGTACATCACCCGCAGAAACGCGGAATCCTATGAAATGGAAATCACTGATTTCGGCTTCGATACAGACCTGAGCGATCTGAGCGCGCACGTCATTCTGAAAATCAGCCTGGACGCAAAAGAGGTTTATCAGGATGCCGAAATCCCGCCTCAAATGACCGGCGAAGAATACGCCGCCTTCCTGGAAGAATATAAAGACGACTCACAGTTCAAGGACAAAGTGGAAATCACCGCGGAAGGCAATGCGCATATTTCCCCTGTCAACAGAACAAATCCTTCTGTTTACCTCGCCGATCCCGGAGACGTCCTTCAGTCAGGTAAAAGCGACTCGGCCGGTTTCCAGTTTATCCTGGAAGATGACGCTTCATGGACAATGACTTTGAACGGAACCCCGTGCACACCGGAACAGATTTCTTTCGACTACAGCATCGTATGGGAAGACTATGAAAGCAATGATGTGCTCAATCAGCTGCAGTTGTCAGAAACCATGTATTACAAAACATTGAGCATTGTGCTGGTTGACAGTGACCTTGTGGACAGAAATTTCACCGTTGTGGATCAATACCTGCAGGAACAGAATGAACCCAAAAACACGCCTTCTCCAAACCCGGAGAATTCCCGCAGGGAAAACAGCAGACCGCTGATCACCCGCAGAGCAGAAGCCATCCCTGCGCTTGCCGGGCTGGCGGTTCTGAGCGTCGCCTCTGCCGCAGCGCTTTCCTTCGCGGCATCCTCAGGAGCTTCCGCAGCACACCGGAAAGAGGAGGAAGAAGAGAACAGACAGGAGAATGGCGAAGCCTCCATCATCGTCAATGAGAATGAGGACCTGCCCTCCCTGCTTGCCGGATCAGATGTCATGCTCAGTGTGCCAGCAGTTCTTGAAACGGATCTTGAAGGTCCGTGGACATGGAATGCTCTTGTGATTACCGATCAGAAACAGAAGGAAACACTTCCCGGCATCAGCGCTGTAATCACCGGTTCGGGCACAAGCGCATCGCTTGCCGTAAGAGCCGCCGATACAGGCTTTGACTACGGTGCCGTGATCCGTGTCACAGCCGATTCCGCAGATCCGAAGATCCATGCGGAAAAGATCATCAATGTGAATATACTGGCTCCGGGTCTCAGGATCACGCATTCAGAAAGCGGAACTCTTGTCACCTTCCGTACAAAAGGCAGTATCCCAGGCAGTGCTGAAGAAACATCGCTGCATCCTGATGAATACAAAAAGGAAATCCTCCCTGACGGAAGGATCCTGTACCGCTATCAGGAATATACAGCAAAGGCCGAGGAGGACGCATGATGACCAGAACAGAACGTTTTGCGGAATATCTGAAAAGCATCCTTCCCTCTCTTGCGGTAAGCGCCGCCATCTGGCTTGTGCTGCAGTCAGCCGCATGCATGGGCTTCCGTCCATTCTTCCTGCGTCCGTTCTTCTTTTTCACCGGCGCGCTTGCGGGCATTAACGGCGGCACAATGATCGGCGGAGCGATCGGAAGAGCTGTGATCTTTGTCTTCTTTGAACAGATCATCTGGACATTGCTGTTTTCCAAGAAACCGGCAAAAGACCGTTTCAAAGAAGCCGGCAGACTTCTGATGAAGAAGCTGTCGCATGTGATTCCTTACTACAAGGAAATCGGTGAACTTGTCACAATAGATTATCTGATGCTTGGCATTGAGTGCATCGGTGCCGGCACGGCTGTGATTCTTTCTTATGTACTTTCCGGAAACGGAGCGTATCTCAATTCCTTTGTGTCCGTTGCCCTCTTTATAACAGTGACAGAAGAACTGCAGACGCATTCCGGACTGATCTTCCATGCCTGTGAAAAGCTGACGTCGATCCTGCGGGAAAATCTGACAGTGAACTTTCTGAAAGCACACGCGCTCGGCTATGTGCTCGGCTTCCTTCTGAAAGGCAGGACAGTCATGCTGGTGAGCGGCGGACTGTTCATTCTTGCCGGTATCATCCTCATCTTCCTGGCAAAGAAAAAGTAAAAAAGCGGACCGTACAGATCCGCCCGGCCTGAGGCATCCGCGTCAGGCTTTTTTGTTAAGTATTGCGAAAAAGCATTTCAATGTCAGACAGGCAGCCAGGATGAACGCAATCCACAGCAGTGTTTCCATTGCCGGACTGCCCATTACTTCCTTCACCGGAAGATTCTCATCCCTTGCGTAACCGAGATTGTTCATCAGTCTGCCGGTAAAAAAGAGAAGGAAGAATGACGCCGCGAAATCAAAATACTTACCTGTGTTTTTCATTTTGAATTCCCTCCTGTGATTTCAGTCGTTTTCAATTTCCAGTTCCATGTCAGCGATGACACTGAACATATTGATTGTAACCTCACTTCTGGATCAGATCATTAATACTGTCTTTCAGCTTTCCTGCGTCCTCGATCAGATAATATTCAGTCTTTTTTCCTGTTTCATCACTGACCGACATTTTTACGTATCCGCATATTTCAATCGTCAGAACATGATCGTTCTCTGTTGTTACAAAAAGAAGAATATGATCTCCCTGAAATGTTCCTTGATAAACAGATTCAGATATTGTTCTGTACTTCCCTGCAAGAAGTATATTTTTCAATGTTTCTGTTTTTGATTCATCCAGTTCATACTGGCCG